>CAYUCJ010000072.1:0-6970 GCA_964443285.1 uncultured Desulfobacteraceae bacterium
TTCCAGGCGTCACCGTCAAGGCCGGCTTTGAAGCAGAGGTGCGTCATGAAATCTTTCTTTTCAGGCAGTTGATCCCAGACCTGGGGCAGAAAGGTCGCCTGTTGGTAACCTTTCTTAATAATCACACCGTCAACCCCCGGGCGAAGTTTTCCCAGAAGATCCCCTGCGTCACGGTAAGAAAGGGGTTCCGGATTCGTCAGAATGGAAACCTCGATCCTGACATTCTCCCACTCCTCCGCCTGCATGGGATGGAAGCGCGGGTCCCTGAAAGCCGCATTGATGGCATTTGCCCGCACCCCTTCAAGCAGGGACTCCTGCGGGACAATGTGTCCGATACATCCCCTGAGACGGCCCCTCCCGGTCAGGGTCACGAAAGTACCTCTTCGTTCATTGAAAACTTCCGACAGATCTTTTTCAGCGCCGTTCTTGCTCTTTCGGCAGAAGAGCTCCTCTTCTATGGTCTGCCGTGCCACTTTGAGCAGGTACATTCCCTGCTCTTGGGTCAGTTTCTCTTCTTCCATTACAGCACGCTCCTTCCTGAATGGTCTACCATGTTTATCGAGGAGGGGTGACGTGGTTTCTATGATAGATAAATTGGCGCATGAGTCAACCCGAAACAGTGAAACCAAGTGTGTCTTGACAACAGGTGTAGATCATGTACATATAGTTGGTCACGATCCGACTGAAAGGAGCTTCTATGGAAGATAGGGATATCCTGAAACAAAGGGCAAAAGACGTCTATGAAATCCTGGACCCCCTCTACACCCGTAAGAAAACGGCGCTGGAATACAGAACGCCTTTACAGCTCCTCATCTCCACCATTCTTTCGGCCCAGTGCACCGACAAGCAGGTGAACCAGGTTACGCCCACACTTTTCAAGAAATACCGTACCCCCCGGGATTATATCAAGGCCCCCATAGCGGAACTTGAAGCCCATATCAGACCGACAGGGTTTTTCAGGAACAAGGCCAAGTCCATCAAGGGCTGCTGCCAGGGGCTGGTGGATTTTTTTGGGGGTGAGGTACCTGCCACCATGGAAGAGATGCTCAAACTTCCCGGCGTAGGAAGAAAGACGGCCAACTGTGTGCTGGGTGCCGTCTACGGCGTTCCCGGAATTGTGGTGGACACCCATGTGAAAAGACTTTGCCGGAGGCTCGGCCTCACGGACAAAAAAGACCCTGACAAGATCGAAAAAGAGGTTGAAAAGCTTCTGCCAGAAAAGCACTGGCGCCGCTTTTCAGATATCCTCATCTACCATGGAAGGGAAATCTGCTATGCCCGGAAACCGGATCATTCCAGGTGTCCTGTCTTCAGTCTGTGCCCGTCCAACGATGTGTGACGGCTTCGTGCAAATATAATCTCCGCGTTGTCGCTCAAATCTGAAACTCAGCCACCAGGAAGGTGTGGTCGGAGGGCTTGGGAAGTGCCCTAGCGTCAAAGTCAATCCAGCAATCCCTGGAGGTCCTTGCCAAGGGCTCGGTTGTCAGAACATAATCGATCCGCCACCCCATCTTCCGCTTGAGTCCGTTGGGGATCCGGTAGTCCCAGAAGGTGAATTGTCCCCCTTCAGGGTGGTGCTTCCTCAGGATATCCACCAGTCCCCAATCCAGGAGTTCCTGCATGAGCACCTGTTCATCCGGATGAAACCCCACTTGCCCTTTAAGCCCTTCCGGATCATAGACATCCTTAGGTTCGAGTGCCACGTTGAAATCCCCGGCAACAATGAGGGGCTGACCGGGGTCATAATGCTCCTCCAGATGCCTCAGGAAATCCCTGAACCACTTTAGCTTGTAAGCGAATTTTTCAGATCCGGGAGCGACACCCTGTGGCACGTATACATCAATGACTGGAATTCCGTTGATCCCGGCGCTGATGAAACGCGCTTCTTCTTTCTCATCTCCCGAAAGCGTGCTTCGCACATCTTTCGCGCGTTGTTTGCTCACAATGGCAACGCCGTTATATGATTTCTGACCTTTAAAGATTACCTTGTACCCGGCATCTTCAAAGACCTTCGCGGGAAAATCCTGGTCCTGGACCTTGGTTTCCTGGACACACAAGATATCGGGACGCTCACGGGCCAGCCACTCCTCAATGATGGGCAGGCGGGCACGGATAGAATTGGTATTGAAGGTGGCAAACTTCATGATTTGATGAACTCGCAAAAAGTCATCAAATTAGACGGCACAGTAAAAAGCTCCAAGATCAAGGCGCGTGAATCTTTAGGAATGAAGCGTACATTGAAGTACGCCTCAACGACTGAAGATGAAACGCAACGCAGAGATTGGACTTTTTGCGAAGCCGTCATTACTTGACTTTGCTGCCCGGCAAGGTGGTCGTCCAGGGCATCAGAAGATGGACGCCCGTCTCATCTTCCGCAGCCAGGACCATTCCGCGGGATTCGATACCCATGAGTTTCACGGGTTTCAGATTGGCCACGATGATGACCTGTTTGTCCTTGAGGTCCTCAACGTCATAGTGATTGGCTATGCCGGCCACGACGGTCCTTTCCTCTCCGATGTCCACCGTCAGCTTGACCAGTTTCTTGGATTTCGGGATGGATTCTGCCTGCGTGATGGTCCCGACACGGAGGTCCAGTTTCTGGAAAGCCTCAAAATCGACCAGCTCAGGTTGACGCCCCATTTCTTCTTTTTCATCCATCTTCTCTACTCCTCTTGCGCTCTCCATCCGGTCTTTCGCTTCAATTCGAGGAAACAGGGCCGGTGCCTTTTGTATGGGCCTTGCCGGGGCCAAATTTTTCCACAAATACAGATCATTGAGGTTCAAGGCACGGTCCTCCCTATCCAGCCCGATTTGCTCGTGCATTTTTTCGGCGGATTCGGGCATAAATGGCCAGATCAAAACGGATATAATGTGGAGGACTCTGAAGATATGATCCATAACGGTTCCAAGCCTTCCAACATCCGACTTGGCCAGGACCCAGGGCGCCATAGTGTCGATATATTTGTTTACCTCACCAACCACTTCCCATACAGCCATGAGGGCCTTGTGGAACCCGAGCCCCTTCATATCATCCTGATACCTGTCCAGGGCTTCAAGGGCCTTTTTCTTCAGGTGGATGTCCGGCTCTTGGGAAACGCCCGGCTCCGGCAAATCCCCTTTGAAATATTTGAGTGCCATGGTGGCGCTCCGACTCACCAGGTTCCCCAGATCATTCGCAAGATCCGCGTTAATCCTGTTCACCAGGGCTTCCTCACTGAATTCGGAATCAAGACCAAAGACCATATCACGAAGGAGAAAGTACCTGAAGGCATCGAGTCCATAGATATTGGCCAGTTCCAGGGGTCGGACAACGTTCCCAAGGCTTTTGGACATCTTCCCCTCGTTGATATTCCAGTAGCCGTGCACATTGAGATGCCGGTAGGGTTCAATGCCTGCCGATTTGAGCATACAGGGCCAATAGATCCCATGGGGTTTCAGGATGTCTTTCGCGATCATGTGCTCTGCAACCGGCCAGAATTTATGGAACAATTCGCCTTCCGGATAACCCAGGGCCGAGATGTAGTTGATCAGGGCGTCAAACCAGACATAGGTAACAAAATGATCATCAAATGGAAGCGGTATACCCCAGGTCAGCCGGCTTTTCGGCCGCGAAATACAGAGATCTTCCAGGGGCTCCTTCAGGAAAGAAAGCGCCTCGTTTCTGTATCTCACGGGCCTTATGAAATCCCTGTTCTTTTCAATGTGGTTGATGAGCCAGTCCTGGTAACGGCTCATCCTGAAAAAATAGTTTGCCTCCTTAATGACTGTGGGTTCCGTCAGGTGGTCGGGACATTTTCCATCCACCAACTCGCGCTCTGTGTAGAAGCGCTCACAGCCGAAGCAGTAAAGCCCTTCATATTCACTGAAATAAATATCCCCCTTGTCTCTCACCTTGTTCAAAATGAGCTGTACCACCTGCTGGTGCGCGGGGTCCGTCGTCCTGACAAAATAGTTGTTGCTGATATGCAACTTCGGCCAGAGGTCCCTGAACAGCTGGCTGATCCGGTTCACGTATTCCCCGGGGGTCTCTCCGGCCGTCTCTGCAGCGGCCACGATCTTGTCACCGTGTTCATCCGTGCCGGTGAGGAAAAAAGTGTCCATATTGGCAAGGGTAAAATATCGTTTCAGCACATCGGCTACGATCGTCGTATACGCGTGGCCTATATGGGGCTCTGCATTCACATAGTAGATTGGCGTGGTAACATAGAATTTATCGGTCACTTTTCGAATTGGTTACTCCCTTCTTTGCTTTTGAAAATGGCCTTTTCCCCGGCCTCTTTTTCTCTGAAACCCCTTTTCTTCTCGCACCGGCATCCTTGGAAGAAAATTCTTCAAAGGCCATATCTTTTTCCTCTCCGGAGTCCAGGGCGACTGTCACTGTCTTCTTCAGGATATTTTCACGAATGACCTTGCCCTCTCCAAATTTAGTCTTTACCCGCTTTCCGATCTTTGGCAGATCTTTTTTCGCCTTTTCATAATAATCGTGTTCATAGGTCAGACAACACATGAGCCTCCCGCACATCCCGGAAATTTTTCCCGGGTTGAGTGACAGGTTCTGTTCTTTGGCCATTCTGATGGTTACCGTGCCAAAGGTATTGAGAAAAGATGCACAGCACAGCGGTCTGCCGCAGGACCCGAGCCCACCCACCATTTTCGCCTGGTGCCTGACGCCTATCTGGCGCATCTCGATTCGAGTTCTGAATTCCCGCACCAGGTCCTTGACCAGGTCCCTGAAATCGACTCTGCCGTCTGCCGTAAAAAAAACCACGATCTTGCTGCCGTCAAACCGTTTCTCCACCCTCACCAGGCTCATGGGCAGGGATCTTTCCTTTATCCGGTGAAGGCAATAGCCGAAAACGCTTTTCTCCAGCTTGATCCCTTCTTCATATCTCGCGATCTCTTCCTCTGTTGCAAGCCTGAAAACCTTTTTCAAAGGTCTTTCCGGAATTTCAGTTCCCGGGAGATGTGGTTCCGTGTGGACAATACCTATGGCCGGGCCGTCTTCGGTAATCACCATTACCTTGTCTCCCTTAGAGAGCACGAAGTGTCCGGCCTCAAAGTCGTAGACCTTGCCACCATCTTTAAACTTCACACCGACGATTTTACCCATCTAATTTCATACCCATTTTCTATTGCAAAGGAAAATCAACTCCCGACCGAGCGTTTCAAGTTCATTCTCAGGAACCGGCCAGGTTTTTGAGATCGAGAACAAGATTTTCCATGACCAGAGCCGGATTCCTGTTTTCAAGGATATCCCTCTGGGCGCGATCAATGAAGCGAACGCTTTTAATCAAATTTCTTATTTTAAACCCATGGACCATTTTTTTCAACTTTTGTGAAAAATCCTTGTTCACCAAGCACCTCTCCTCTCCCCCGGCCTTCGTCACAAGCAAGTCCCTGTACCACCCCTTCCAGAAATCCAGTATTTCTCTAGAGAGAGCCGCTCCATCCTGTCCCGCAGGCGCCCCGGAATACTTCATATCTTCAGCCCATGTGAAAACCATCTTCAAGACCTCCCCTTTTGAAAGACCGGGCAGCTCCGTGATTCTCAGGAGCCACTTATCTCTCCTCTCAAAAAAATCGTCCTCAGCCATTTCAAGTGCGCGGCCGAGACTCCCTGACGATAATCTTGCCAAAACAGAGGCCCTCTCTTTTGAAATTTCTTTTCTTTCCCCGAGGAGGTTCCTGATGGCCGTCACCGGAATGGGCTGAAAAGAGACCCTCTGGCAACGTGAAACGATAGTCGGCAGCAAATCCATGGGTTCTGTTGTCGTCAGTATGAAGATATTGCCGGTTGGGGGCTCTTCGAGGGTCTTCAGAAACGCGTTTGCCGCTTCGCCGGTCATGGCTTCAGAGCGCTCCAACACAGCCACCCGGTAGCGAGAGGAAACCGGGGCAAAGGCCAGGCTTCGATTCAATTCCCTTATCTGTTTGATTTTGATGGTCCGTCCTTCGGGTTCGATCGTCAGAAAGTCAGGAGAGTTTTCTCTTGCCATCCTGCGGCATGAAGGGCAGTTTCCGCAGGCGTCACCTTGAGAAGGAGAGGTGCAGTTGACGGCGGTTGCCAGTGCCAGTGCAGTACGCTTCTTTCCGATTCCCGAGATTCCGGTGAAAAGGTAAGCGTGAGGAAGTCTTCCCCTTTCAAGAACTCCCAGGAGAAAGGCCTTGGCCTTTTCCTGTCCAGCGATTTCCGAAAAACGCATATCCCCGGTTCCCGATTTCCGTTCGCTATGTCACCTTTGCCTGATCAATCATGGGGCTGATGTGACGGAAAATTGCCTGTTCGATTTCGTCTTCGCCAAGGGTGGCGTCAACAATAATAAAGCGGTCTTTTTCCCTGTTTGCCAGATCCAGATACCCCTGCCTGACGGAATGATGGAACGTTTCCTCTTCCCTCTCAAAACGGTCCTGGTTTTCCTGACGCAGCATTCTGTTTCGGTTGAAGGCTCTCTGCAGCCCGACTGATACAGGACAATCAAGCAAAAAAGTGAAATCCGGTTGGAGGCCGTCGGTAGCCAGTTTGTTGAGTTCGGCCACCACGCCCATGTCGAGTCCTCTCGAAAGGCCCTGGTAGACGGTAGTAGCGTCGGAAAAGCGGTCACAGAGCACCCACTTTCCCTCTTTCAATGCAGGCTGAATGACCTCCCTGATGTGTTGCGATCGGTCAGCGGCGTAGAGGAAAAGCTCTGCCAGCGAGGATAGGGATTGGTTCCGCGCATCCAGAAGGATCTTCCTGATTTTCTGGCCGATAGGTGTACCCCCGGGTTCCCGGGTCGTCAGAATGGCAGTACCATCCCTTTCAAGGCGAACCGCCAGACGTTTTACCTGGGTGGTTTTTCCGCAACCTTCAATCCCTTCAAATGTTATAAACACTTTGTTTCCCTCGTTTTAACAGACAAACCTGTCATGCAGATGAAAAGGTTTACCGAGGGAGTATAGAAAAATCGTAGAAAGATAGCAAGCCGCAAGG
>CAYUCJ010000072.1:7070-9075 GCA_964443285.1 uncultured Desulfobacteraceae bacterium
GATCAATTCCTTGAAAAACTCAATATCAAAAAAAGAGAGTTCGAACAAGCGCTTCAACGCCTCATGAAAAATCAAAGGGAATACCAGGAAAATATCGACGAAGGCGCCTCAATGGACGAGTTGGATCAAGCCCAACGCGAAATCTCCGCTTCGAGCAACTATAGCCTCATAGAAAGAAAAGCCAGGGAACTGAAGCAGATTGATCGCCTCATCAGGCAGATCGCCGTCGATTCCCACTTCGGAATCTGTGAAGAGTGCGGCGATTCCATTCCCACTGAGCGACTTTTGATCGTCCCGGAGGCCACCCTGTGCGTCCCCTGCCAGAGAGAAATGGAAAAGTTTGACCACCTAAGGAAACTTTCAGGACGAAATTCGTTCAGGATGGGCATGGAAAATCTCCAGGGGGACGAAGATCTCTTTCATGCCATGCCGTCGGATGTGGACCTCATTGATCCCGACCTGGAAATTCTGCCGCTCGTCGGTCTGGACGAGACCGATACTTCAGAGAACCATCAGGAGGCTTAAAACACCTCTGTCGTGAAGCTGTCTTCTCCGTTGTTTCTAAAGGGAGTGTCTTAGGAACCAGCAAGATAAAGACACACTGGTTGACTGGAGATCTGCTTGCCTTCCTGCCCAACCGGACTTGCCTGCCCTTGCATGCCTGAAAATTATTGACGAATCAACATACCCCTGATAAGACTCTTTGAGCTTATTTCAAGCGATAACAACTCGTCAGAATTCCTGATGTCTTCTCAGGGGAGACATCATGGCGCCCGTTTACGGACGCATTGTGAATCCGTTCCAATCCCCCTTCGTGCTGCAGGGGGATGATCTTGAGGAAAATTTGAAATTTACAGCCATTAAGGGTTTCAAAGATGTGCTTCCGGAAGAGGTGGGATATTGGCAGTTCATTGAGGCCAAGGCCCGCAGCCTCTTTTCCCTTTTCGGGTTTCATGAAATCAAAACGCCGATCATTGAAAAGACTGAACTCTTCAGCCGGAGTATCGGCCAGGAGACGGATATCGTTTCCAAGGAAATGTATTCCCTGACAGACAGCAAAGGAAGGAGTCTAAGTCTTCGACCCGAGGCCACAGCCACGGTCGTAAGATCGTACATTCAAAACCGCCTTTACGAAAAGAATCCGCTCCGGAAACTCTACAGTATGGGTCCTATGTTCCGCCACGAACGGCCCCAGAAGGGACGCTTGCGCCAATTCCATCAGATCGATGTTGAGCTTTTCGGCGATGCAGGGCCCATGAGTGACGCAGACCTGATTATTCTCTCTATGGAGCTTTTTCGTGGCCTCGGCTTAAACGATTTGACTCTCAACATCAATACGCTTGGGTGCCCTGCCTGCCGGCCCCGCTTCAAGGAACTGCTTGATTGCTATCTTGGAGACAAGGCAGAGCGCTTGTGCAGCGATTGCCGGAGGAGGGCCGAGACCAATCCATTGAGGATATTCGATTGCAAGGTTCCCGGATGCAAACAGGTGATGGTCTCCGCTCCATCCATCGTTGAGTCCGTATGTGAGGAATGTATTGGGCATTTTGAGTCTCTCCAAGATCATCTGAAGGGATCGAGCATCTCTTTTGTGCTGAATCACCATCTGGTGAGAGGTCTGGACTACTACACCCGCACCACTTTCGAAATCCAGACCACTGAGCTGGGCGCTCAAAATGCCGTTGCAGGCGGTGGACGCTACGACGGTCTCATGGAGCAGCTGGGAGGACCCTCTTACCCTGCCATTGGTTTTGCCGTGGGGATGGAGCGCGTGGTCGCTCTCCTCAAGAAAGTTGGTCCTCCGGACCTTGATACACCGGTCCTCTTCATAGCCGCCTTGGGAGAAAAGGCCCAAAAAAGGGCCTTCGGCTGGATACAGGAACTTCGACGGGAAGGTATTCCCACGGAAATGGATTATGCCGCAAGAGGTCTCAAGGCCCAGATGAAGCAGGCGGACCGAATCGGCGCACCCCAGGTGCTGATCGTGGGGGACAATGAATTGGAA
>CAYUCJ010000072.1:9175-10735 GCA_964443285.1 uncultured Desulfobacteraceae bacterium
CTGAGGAACGAGTGGGTCGTGGCGGTGAGGGGTATCGTTTCCTCCCGGCTTGAAGGACAGGAAAATCCTGACCTTCCAACCGGTGAAATCGAACTCAGGGCCATGGAACTCAAGATATTGAACCGCGCCGAAACCCCGCCTTTTCAAGTGGACGGTATGGTGGACGCAGCCGAAACCCTTCGTCTGAAATATCGGTATCTTGAGCTCAGAAGGCCCCATGTATTTGATCTTTTCAAAAAGCGGCATCACATCGCATCCGCCGTCAGGACCTATCTGAACCGGAAGAGTTTTGTCGAGGTCGAGACCCCTTTCCTGACCAAAAGCACCCCTGAAGGAGCCCGGGATTATCTGGTTCCAAGCCGGGTCAATAAGGGCATGTTTTACGCGCTTCCCCAATCCCCGCAGCTTTTCAAACAGCTCCTCATGGTAGCGGGCTTCGATCGCTATTATCAAATCGTTCGATGTTTCAGGGACGAGGACCTCAGGGCTGATCGCCAGCCCGAATTTACCCAGGTCGATCTCGAGATGTCCTTCAGCGATGAAGACCAAGTTATGGTGGTTTTCGAAGGCATGATGGTGGAGTTGTTTCGAGAAGTCCTGGGAATGGAAATAGAAACGCCCATCCCCCGGCTGACCTATCAACAGTCAATGGACCGCTACGGGACGGACAGGCCCGATGTCCGATTCGGGATGATCATAGAAGATATCAGCGCTTTTGCCGGCCGATCGGATTTCCGTGTCTTCAACAGCGTCCTTGAAAGTGGCGGCCTTGTCTCAGGTATACTCGTCAAACAAGGGGCGGAAAAGTTTTCCAGAAAAGGACTGGACGATCTGTCCAAGACCGTCTCCCAATATGGAGCCAAGGGTCTGGCCTGGGTCAAGATCAATGACGTGGGATGGCAATCTCCCATATCGAAATTTTTTCAACCCGACGATCAGGAAGCCCTTACACAAACCCTGGGGGCAACGGTGGGGGATCTCATTCTGATTGTTGCGGATCATCCCCCTGTCGTCCGGGAATCCCTTGGCAGACTTCGCCTGGAAGTGGCCAAAATGATGGAGGTTATTCCGGAGGGAAGCCATGCTCTGGTGTGGGTGACACGATTTCCCCTTTTTGAATTCGACGAAACCGAACAGAGACTCATGGCAGTCCATCACCCTTTCACCGCTCCCCTTGATGAAGATGTCGAACGCTTAGCAGATCATCCGGAACAGGTCACGGCCCGAGCCTACGACCTCGTCCTCAATGGCTCGGAAATCGGCGGAGGAAGCGTGAGGATACACAACCCGGAACTTCAGGAACAGATCTTTCGTACGCTGGGCATATCTCCCCGGGAAGCCCAGGCAAAATTCGGCTTCTTTCTCGAGGCATTGAAATATGGGGCCCCACCCCATGCGGGTATGGCACTCGGATTTGATCGTCTGGTGGCGATCTTGTGCGGCGTCAAATCCATCCGAGAGGTCATCGCATTCCCCAAGACCACAAGTGCCGCCTGCCCCCTCACGGAAGCCCCTTCCGTGGTCGATGAAAGCCAGCTTAGAGAATTGGGGCTCGCCTTG
>CAYUCJ010000073.1:0-10411 GCA_964443285.1 uncultured Desulfobacteraceae bacterium
CGCTCTTCCAGGTAATCGTCTCCGGGTGACAGGTTCCAAGCCAGGTCCCAATCCATGTTGCATCCGAAAACAAGTGCCTCAATCATGGCTGACCCCAAATTGCGTCCGGTTACATCGCAGGAGTAGACGGCCCGGCAGGAACAGGAACCGACAGGCATCTCTCCTGGTCGACGGAGGCTCAATTCTCTCGGCTTTTCAATCAGCATGCCGCAGAAAGGACAGGTGGGCTTCTTGACGAATTCTCTTCCGAGGAGTTTGTTTTCACGCATCACGCAGTTACCTCTTCGTCGACCCCTGTGGGATCAAAGATCCAGATCCAGGTCTCCCGAGTTCGGGTCGTATTCGAATTCCGTTATCTGGTAGCCATCCCTCTTCGACCGGAAATGAATAAGCCAGTGGCGGTATTGGGGGCCTGCAAACCGGCAGTTGACGTTCCCCGTGCGCGCCCCGAGTTTTCTGAGTTTCGGGACGATCTTTTCAGAAAAGATCTTCATGATGCGGAACTTGTCCTCATCGGTCATCTCTTCCGATTCATGGGTCTGATGGGTCCGTTCTGTCATGACCCCTTTCATCGCCTTTGCAGGAGCGTTACCGTGGGCCATCTCCTCCAGGCCAAGAAACTGCGGATCCCAGCAGCAGTCAGAATTCTTGCAGAGTCATCGAGAATGTCTTCGAACTGAAGCTATTTGGCAGGACCGGGCAGATCGAGGGTGGTGCACTGGTTTGAGGGACCGCAGGATTTGGTCGTCATCTTCGGCGTTTTGCCCCCCGGCCCGACTCCCATTGCGTAGTTTGTCCGGCTCACCACGCGTTCAAAATTATCGGAATCACACTCCGGACAGGCCATGGTCACTTCTTCCTTTGAACGGGTAAACAGCTTTTCAAATATGTTGCCGCACTTCACGCATCTGAACTCGAATATGGGCATTCTTTTGCTCCCTGTTTTTGGTATGGAACTGTCTGAAAATATAGCCGGCCGGGGGGATAAAGTCAATCGTAATGAAAAACTTCTGATCCACCATCAGGGCCAGATTAGACGGCGGATTCGGGGAATCGGTCGCCAACGGGCCTTTCGGACCCTCTTCACGTGATTTGGACGTAGACTTTCCTGTTTCTCGGCCCGTCGAATTCACAGAAGAAAACCTTCTGCCAGGTCCCGAGGACCAGCCTGCCTTTTTCCACAAGCAGGGTGGCGGAACTCCCCATCAGCGAGGCCTTGATGTGGCTGTCGGCGTTTCCCTCCAGGTGGTGGTATCCTGCCCCCGACGGAACGAGCTGATCCAGTCTTCTGAGTATGTCGTGGCATACGGCCGGATCGGCCCCTTCGTTTATGGTGATGCCCGCGGTGGTGTGGGGGACATAGACCACGCAGCTGCCTGAATCGATACCTGCCTTGGAAACCTCTTGCTGGATTTCCGATGTGATGTCGACAAGTTCACTCCTTGTTCCGGTGCGAACCCCAATGAAACCAGGCATGACAACCTCCATTCGACTGATGATCGGCGGGGTGTGTTCGCAAAAGGCCGACGATTCGTCACGGCAGGATGAGGGAGTGGGACGTCTCCTTTGCCATGCGTTCCTCGCCTTCCGTATCTAGACGAAGTCTTTCATAAAAGGCAATGCTTCTTTCAAGAAGAAATGCCAACATTGGGTTGATACCCTGCAGGGGAGATTTTTCCAGCGTGAGGAGAGCGGCCGAAAGGGCAATCCCTGCCAGCTCCGTTTCATCACGTTTATGAAAAACATAGGCCATTTCTTCCAGCCGATGCCTCAGGGTCACCAGCTTGCTTTCTGGAAATGCCTTTTGAGCCCACCGTTCCTTGATGGATAGAATCCGACCCTGTTCCTGGGCCTCCGAAAGCAGGAGAGGGGTTCCTTCCGTTTCTTCCATTTCCACAAGGAGGGGCTCAATTTCGTCAGGACCGATCAGCCAGGTCTCCATGAGGCCATGGCCAAAAAGTCTTTCGAGCCGGGAGGGGGTAGGGAATTCCCCGGGAGCCGGAGGCTCTGGAAGAAGTTCGTAAATGGGAGAACGTTCAAGCAGGGTAACGTTCCTGAGGGCCTGGTTGCGCAAACGCAGATAATCGGGTGGAATGTTCAGGGAACCCTGCTGGGATTTGGCATAGGCCCCTTCAAGGATGGTCAGGACGTGGGGAATGGAAGCAGGGATACGCACGCCCATTTCCTCGAAGAGATGTTGCTTTAATGCGGTCAGCCTTTTCTTGCTGTAAGTCGCAGCGTGGAATTCAACAAAGCCTGTTTCGTCGCTGACCACCCCGATGCCCGCGTCATAACCCGAAGGTAACCGGGGAAATGAAACAAAAACGCCCCGGGTCCCTGTTCCATCAATGGGGCCAACGTAGCCTTCGGGGTTTTTCCTCTCCAACTCACCAAAGAGGCGTTGAGAAAGGGAGCCCTCTCCATCCAAACGATCGGGCACTGCAACCCCTTTGCTTCTAAGCTTGAAAAGGGCCCGTTTGACGGCCTTTTGAACGTCCTTCCGTTCAAACGCCTTGTTAAGGGAAAGGAGCAGAGAAAGGGTTGTTTCGCCATCCGGCGGGAGGTTCAAGGCGAGCGTCCGTGCCATTTCCGGTGTTGGAATTTTCTCCAGAATGTTTTCGGGAGACTCTGTCTTAATGTTTTGCAGCAGGGATTCGAGGAGTATCTTTTCTTCAGGGCGCAGGGAGGGATTGGAGGCTGTCTTTTTCCTGCTTTTCTTTTTTGGTTTCATGCTCAAGCGGCTCTTTTTCGTTCGATGGCCACGTGGTCGAAATAGCCGGCTTCTTTCAGATAGACGTTGATGGTTTCATCACTGGTGGTCTGCCACGTGCCGCCCACATAATTGGCCGCAATGGGCAACTCTCTGTGCTGATCTCCGCGATCCACCAGGACGGCCAGTTCGATTCTCCTGGGACGGCCAAAGTCCATAAGGGCATCCATGGCCGCTCGAACGGTCCTGCCGGTAAAAAGGACATCATCCACAAGGATGACGTCCTTATCGTCAATGGGTTCAGGAAGGTCAGTCCTTCCCACAACGGGCGCCGGGCCGATTCTTGTCCAGTCATCCCGGTACATGGTGATGTCGAGTATCCCGACGGGCACTCGGGGTTGTCCCATTTTCTCTAAGGCTTCCTGAAGGCGCGAGGCCAGGAATGCGCCTCCGGTGCGGATGCCGACGAGAACGATGTCTCGGAGGGGTTTGTTGGCCTCGAGCATCCGGAGGGCCATCCCACGGATGCTTTCGAAAATGTCTTCTTCCCGCAGAATAATAGTCTTTTCCATGTCTAAGATTTGAGAGTCCTGAATGTGAAAAATTTTATTTTATATCAGACAAGGTAGGTTATGTCAATAAAAACCTTGAAAGTCTCAGTGGATCATCAGGAAGCTTCTTAGCTTGAAAGCGGCGAAGGGTTGAAAAAAACCGCAGACTCAGGTAGACTTCGCAAATACCTTAGCGCTTGGAGAAACGGCTGAAATGTGTGGACCTTTAGAAAAGCCAGGGCTTGGCAGCCTCGAAAAAGACCTGGGCTATGAATTCAAAGACCCCTCTTTGATGGCCGAGGCTTTGCGGCACGCCTCCTATGTCAATGAGAGTGAGAGGGGCGACCTCCCGGACAACGAGAGGTTTGAGTTTCTAGGAGATGCTGTCTTAGACCTGGCCATCAGCCATATCCTGATGGATCGGTTTCCCGATGTGGATGAAGGGGTTCTTTCCAGGTATCGCGCTGCAGTGGTGGATGAAGCCGGGCTTTGCGTCGTGGCGACAGGGCTGGGACTCGGGCGTCACATCATGTTGGGAAAGGGTGAAGAACATTCTAATGGACGGACAAAACCCTCCATCCTGGCCAATACGATGGAGGCCCTCCTTGGAGCCATTTATCTGGATGGTGGCTACGACGGGGCCTTCGAGGTTATCGAGAGACTCTTTTCCTCTTCACTCCAAGCAATCGGAAGCCCGGAAATGACGCAGGATTTCAAGAGCAGGCTTCAGGAGTTCACGCAGAAGTCCTTCAAGGCGGTTCCGAAATACAGGCTGGTTCAGGAAGACGGTCCGCCCCATGACAGGCGGTTTTCGGTGGTTTTGACGCACGACGGTCAGATCCTGGCACAGGGATGGGGGAAAAGCAAGAAGGAGGCAGAGCAGTGTGCGGCGAGGGAGGCCCTCCTGAAACTGGGGGTTGAATGAAGAAATGCATCGTACCGGTTTTTATCCCCAACCAGGGGTGCCCCCATCAGTGCCTTTTCTGTGATCAGGAAAAGATCACGTCCGAAAAAGGTCGTCAAATCGACGGGTCTTCTGTGAGAACGACCATTGAAAAGGCGGTCCATTCAAAGAAATTCGACAGCGGGAATGCAGAATTGGCCTTCTATGGGGGGACCTTCACAAGTCTTGAGACGAGTCGGATGAATGAACTGCTCGACACGGTTGCACCTTATTTGCACAAAGGCCTGTTTAGCGGGATCAGGGTCTCGACGCGGCCGGATTCACTGGATCAGGAGCGTCTCGAAATCATGAAACGCGGTGGCGTTCGGACCGTGGAACTCGGTGTTCAATCCATGGACGACGGGGTCCTGTCCCTTTCGGCGAGGGGACACACTGCAAAGGACTCGGAGCGTGCTGTTCATCTCCTCAGGGATGCAGGGTTCTGCGTCGGAGTTCAACTCATGCCGGGGCTCCCCGGCGATACAAGAGGGACATTCCTCTCAACCATAGACAGGGTGATCGGTCTCGCCCCGGATATGGCAAGGATCTATCCGGCCCTGGTCATCAGTGGAACCGGGCTTGCCCGACTCTATCAAAGCGGCAAATACAGGCCTTTGACGCTCGATCAGGCCGTTGAAATGTGTGCCGAGAGCTGTGGGAGACTCGAGAAGGCGGCAATTCCTGTTATCAGGATGGGGCTGATGTCATCCCCCACGCTCGTGGAGCCGGGCCAGATCCTCGCAGGGCCTTGGCACGAGGCGTTCGGGTTCCTGGTGAGGAGCACCATGTACCGGAAACAAATCGAACCCCAGCTCCCGCCCCGTGGCAAACGGCACAAGATCAGGATCAGGGCCAGCAACAGGGAGATACCGTTGCTGAGGGGCTACAGAAACGAGGGACTTGAGTGGATCTCCTCTCAAACCGGCGCACAAGTCCTTGCCGTTGAGCCCGATCAGACCCTGCCACTGGGGAGGATAAGAGTGGAGAGCGTATGAATTATCTGTCCGGATTTGTGGGGATTGTTGGGCTGCCCAATGTGGGAAAATCCACCCTCCTGAACCGGATCATGGGCACCAAGATGTCCATTGTTTCTCCCAAGCCGCAGACCACACGCAACAGAATCCTCGCCATCCACCATGGTGAGGATTTCCAGATGATATTCATGGACACCCCCGGGATCCATAAGACCCGGACAGCACTGCACATGAGTATGGTGGAATCAACGCGCTCCGCTTTTCAAGAGGTGGATGTCCTGGCCCTTATGGTGGATCTGACCAGTCCTGATTGCAACGAGATCTCCTCCCTCTTGAAAGACCTGCGCCAAGTGAGAAAACCCGTCTTCCTCCTTATCAACAAGATTGACAGGGTTCGCAGGGAACAACTCCTTCCCATCATGGAGACATTCAGCAAAATGCATTCGTTTGAAGGGATATTTCCCATTTCTGCCCTGACAGGAGAGGGATTGGCGGAACTGCTTGAGGCGCTGAAATCGCAACTCAAACCGGGACCACAGTTTTTCCCACCGGACATGGACACCGATCAGCCCGAGACATTCCTGATCTCGGAGATTATCAGGGAAAAAATTTTCCTGCATGCGAGGAATGAACTGCCATACGCTTCAGCCGTGACCGTTGAGGAAATGAGAGAGGTCCCTGAAAAAAACCTTCTGAAGATCTTTGCGCTCGTGCATGTGGAAACCCCTTCCCAAAAAGGGATACTGGTAGGGAAGCAGGGTGGTATGGTCAAAAAAATAGGTCAGGCCGCAAGGTTTGAGCTTGAAAGGCGTTTCAATACAAAGGTCTATCTGCAACTGACCGTGAGAGTGGAGAAGCACTGGACCAAGGATACGCGGGCCCTGAGGCGATTGGGGTATTAGGGAAGAAGAGAACGTGAGGGCCTTTTCAGATGTTTCCTCGGCAAAAAAAAATCAGCCGCTGGGTGGGCGGCTGATTTTCTTAGGAGGAAAGAGTCGTCATCGCTCTTTTCTCCGTTATCACTGCAAAATGCTTGCCAAATTCTTAAAATAACGCTCTAATTGATTCAACATGTTGATATAAAAGCTAAAAAGCTTTCCCCTGTGCTTTCATGGCCCCGAACGGTAACAGGCCTTTTGTTACAGATCTGTAACGGAAATCCAGGGCCATGAGGATATATTCTCCTAATATGTTGATATTAATAGATAACTTTTTGTTACAGAAATTCAGCCTCAGTCCATGATGCCATATTTCTTCATCTTGTAATGCATCATTCGTCTGCTCAGCCCCAGCATTTCCGCGGCACGGGACTGGACATTGTCGGAATATCTGAAGGCCCTCCTGATCAGTTTTTCTTCCACATTTTCAAGGGCCTCGGGCAGCGACACATGCAGGGGGACAATCTTGTCCAGGTCCACTTCCAATTCCTTTTCCTCCAACAACTCCTGAGGCAGGTCCTGGGGGGTGATGACGCCGCCCGAACTCAGGACCAAGGCCCTTTCGACAACGTTTTCAAGCTCCCGGACATTTCCAGGCCAGGGATACCTGTAGATGCGTTTCCACGTTTCCGGTTCTAACGCCGTCTCTTTGGTCCCGCCGCCTGCCCTGTATTTGTCAATGAAGTGTTTCACAAGCAGCGGGATATCGTCAACCCTTTGACGCAATGGAGGCACATCTATCTGGATGACATTCAGGCGATAAAAGAGGTCTTCGCGGAAAATGCCTTCTCCTACATCGTCCTTGATGTTGCGGTTGGATGCGGAAAGGACCCTTACGTCTACCTTTATGGTCCTGGTCCCACCGACCCGTTCAAATTCCATTTCCTGTAAAACCCGGAGCAGTTTCACTTGAAGGGCGGGGGGCATGTCTCCCACCTCATCCAGAAAAAGGGTCCCGTGATCGGCCAGTTCAAAACGGCCTTTTTTCATGGAGATGGCCCCGGTAAATGCACCCTTTTCGTGGCCGAACAGTTCGCTCTCCAGCAGGGTTTCCGTGATGGCGCCGCAATTCACGGAGACGAAAGGGCCGTTTTTCCTCTTGCCTCCGTAATGGATGGCTTTTGCAATGAGTTCCTTGCCGGTTCCCGAGGGGCCGCTGATGAGGACAGAAGCCTTTGATTGGGCGACCTTATCGATCATATCGTAGATCTTGAGCATGGGCTTGCTTTTGCCAATGATGTTCCCGTGCCTGTAACGATCGGACAGGGCGTCGCTCAGCCGCTGGTTTTCTTTGACAAGACGGTATTTATCGAGTGCTTTCCTGATCGTAAGTTTCAATTCTTCGTTTTGAAAGGGTTTAGTGATGTAATCATAGGCATTCTGTTTCATGGCTTCCACGGCCATTTCAATGGTTCCATAGGCGGTCATGACAATGACAGGCAGATCACGTTTGAGTTCCCCGCATCTGGCCAGGAGTTCCATACCGTTCATCCCAGGCATCTTGACATCCGTAATGACCAGGTCCAGGTCAGCGTCTTCTATCGTTCGAAGGGCGTCCCGTCCGTTGTTGGAAAGGATGATTTCATATCCCTCGGAACTCAGGAGGGCCTCCAGTACGACGAGGTAATTTTTTTCGTCGTCCACAATTAGGATAGTTTCCATAGGTTATGGCCTCTTGACAGGCAGCGACGATGGAGCCCTGGGTAACTTGATCGTGACGGTAGTTCCCACGCCCGCTCTGCTCTTGATCATGATTTCTCCTTTGTGCCCCTCGACGATCTTCCTCACAATGGAGAGGCCCAGGCCGCTTCCCCTGTCTTTGGTTGTAAAAAAGGGATTGAAAATATTCTTGAGATGCTCCTCGGGAATACCGCAGCCCGTATCTTCAATTTCGGCAAAGAAATGGTCCTTCTCTTCCCCGATCCTCACATTAAATCGACCCCCGCCGTCCATGGAGTGAGCACCATTCATGAAGATGTTGAGAAAGGCCCTGTAGAGCATTTCCGGGTCGGCCATTATCGGAAAAGAGCGGCCTCTTATGTTGTCTTGAACCCCTATGCCGGTCCTTTTGAACTCAGGTTCCAGAAACGAGAGGTTCCTCAGAATGATCTCTTCCAGCAGGCATTGCCTGAGCACCGGTTTCTGAGGCCGGGCGAAATCCAAGAACTCCGTGACAATATTGTTCAAACGGCTGGATTCTTCTGTAATAACCGCCGAAAGTTTTTTCTGTGATGCGTCAGCCTGGGGCATTTCGCCCAACAGCTCCGCCGTGCTTCGAATGATTCCAAGGGGGTTTCTGATTTCGTGAGAGACCCCGGCAACCATCTGCCCAAGTGCCGCCAACCGTTCAGCCTGGTTCAACTGTTCCTCGAGTTCTCGCTGCTGCTGTGCCCGTTCATCAATGATGCTTTCCGCCTTGTGCACGATGAAGAGCAAAGCGATGAAAATAAGGGCCATAATGCCGGCTGAAAGGCCAAGGATGGTATACTGGAATCTTGCGATGGATCCATACTCGTCCGTCAAATCCTGTATGAGTTCAAAGACGCCGAGAATAAGGGCGGGCTTTTCTGCGTAAAAAACCTCTCCCCTGAAAGGGATGTAGGTCCGAAGCTTTTTCTCTCCACCCAGTTCAATGCCCAGGCCCCAGAATTCCTTTTCAACCGAGAGCAGGCCTGAAGAATGTTCTCCCTTTACCGCCTTGTAGTAGCCCATGGTCTTCTTGGGGTTCTTCCCCACGAGGCGGGGGTCTGTACTGTAGGCGATGACGCCTTTCCCGATGTCATAGATATTGACGAGATCGATTTTGAAACTGTGAATCGTGTTCTTGACAATTCGATCCATGAGTTCGCTCTGGCGGGGATCGCGAAGCTGGATCCCCCCATAGCGACTGCTGACGGGTATGGTGAAGTTCTGGAAAACCTGGTGGTTGAGATTTTCGCCCAGCAGAAGGGCATAGTTCTCATAACTCTTCATGAGAATGTCTTTGGCCTTCTGGGAGATGATTACGGAAAACGGAAAACTGAACACGATGAGGATGAAAAAGCTGGCATAGGCGAAAAATTTGACCAGTCTGAATTGACTTCGCTTGACTGGCGCATCCTGAATGGGCGAATTCACGTTCAAGGGTTCCCTCTGTTCCTGTTCCAGGGAAGATTGGCCAGGTCCACGTTCCCCCCTGAAAGAATGAGGCCTATTCTTTTCCCTGACGGTGCCAACCCGTGGGTCAGGAGCGCTCCCAGAGGCACGGCGGCCGAGGGCTCAATGACAATCTTCATCCTTTCCCAGATGGACCGCATGGCTCTCACAATGCCTTCCTCACTCACCGTAACGATATCCTTGACTCGTTCCTGAATGATAGGAAAGGTCAGGTCTCCGAGGGAGGTGCGCAGGCCGTCGGCAACGGTGTCGAGATGATCGGCCGGGAGAATCCTGCCGGCCTGGAGAGAGCGGAAGGCATCATCTGCCTGCTCAGGTTCGGCGCCCAGGACTTGGGTATCCGGGGAGACAGACGAGACGGCAATGGCCGTCCCGCTGAGCAGGCCGCCCCCGCCCACAGGGGCGATCACCATGTCGAGATCGGGTATTTCCTCGCAGAGCTCCAGGGCGGCCGTGCCTTGGCCCGCAATAACGCGATAGTCATTGTAGGGATGAATGAACATCGCCCCGGTGCGTTCGACCACCTCGGCAAGGGTTTCTTCGCGGGCTTTCAAGGTAGGCAGGCATGGCGTGATCTCCGCTCCGTACCCTGCCACGGCCATCTTTTTCACGTCCGGCGCACTTTCCGGCATGACCACATGGGCCTTGATCCCCCGCCATCGGGCGGCCAGGGCGATGGCAGCCGCGTGATTTCCGGAAGAGTGGGTAGCTACACCGCTTGATGCCTCTTTATCGTTGAGAGAAAAGACGGCATTCGCAGCTCCCCGGATCTTAAAGGCGCCGCCTTTTTGAAAATTTTCACACTTGAAAAAGAGCTCCGCTCCCAGGAGATCATTGAATGTTTTGCAATGGAAAATCGGAGTCCGGTGGATGAAAGGTCTGATGCGTTCAGCCGCCCTCCGAATGTCCTCGATACTGGGTCTTCCAGTCAACATTGCATTTCACCCGAACAGGTCATTTAACGGAAACGATACGCCCACCCGTCATCTTCTGAAGGTCTATGGGAGCGAGCTTGAAAACCGCATGGGGCGTTCCTGCGGCTGCCCAGATCTCCTCATACTGCAGCAGGTCTTCATCGATGAAAGTGAGCGGAGCTTGCGCATGGCCCAGCGGGGGGACGCCACCGATGGCGTAGCCGG
>CAYUCJ010000074.1:0-10385 GCA_964443285.1 uncultured Desulfobacteraceae bacterium
CCCATCTTCTCTTCTTCCTTGCCGGTGGAGAAGCCCGGGAAGTCTTTCTCTACGATGAAACCCGTAAAATCCTCTCCGTCCACCTTGGCGTAAACCACGAAGCTGGTGGACCAGCCCGCGTTGGTGATAAACAGTTTTTCGCCGTTGAGGATGTAATATTTCCGATCTTCAGAGAGCACTGCTTTGGTCTTGGCATTCAACGCATCGGACCCGGCGCCTGCCTCCGTAAGACAGTACGAGGCGCACCACTCTCCTGAAGCCAGCTTGGGGAGGTATCTTTTCTTCTGTTCCTCATTGCCGAAATAGACGATCGGCAGGGTACCGATACCGGTATGAGCGCCGTAGACAACGGTAAAGGAACCTGCAGTTCCCATGGCCTCGCCAACGACGGTGGAGCTTACTTTGTCGAGGCCCAGCCCTCCGTATTCTTCGGGCACATCCGTGCCCAGGAGCCCCAATTCACCTGCCTTGGCCAGGATATTCAGGACCCGTTCCTGATTCTTTTGCTCCAGTTCTTCAATGTGAGGCTGGATTTCTTTGGCCACAAAATCTTTGGCCGTTTCGTAAATCATTTTGTGTTCTTCCGTAAAATCCTCCGGCGTAAACACCTCATCGGGTGCCACGTCGGCGATCAGGAATTCGCCCCCTGCAAAAATCTTCTCAGCCATTGCCTTGCTCCTTTTCCCTTAGAAATACAACCGTAAGAAGTCCGTCCATAGGCGGTTTGTTGACGCCTAACGATCTCATCAGTAGTCCTCTATTTCAAAAATCCCGGCAGCGCCCATGCCGAATCCTATACACATGGAAACCAGGCCCCATCTCGATTTTCTCTCCTGCATTTCATAGATCAGCTGGGTGGTCAATTTGGCGCCCGTGCACCCGAGCGGATGACCCAGGGCAATGGCGCCGCCGTTCACGTTGGTGATTTCTTCGTTGATGCCAAGCTCCCGGATACAATAAATCGCCTGGGCGGCGAAGGCCTCGTTCAATTCGATCAGATCCACCTGATCAAGGCCCATTCCCGCTATCTTCAGGACCTTAGGGATGGCCACGGAAGGCCCGACCCCCATGTATTCGGGTTCGCATCCCTCCACGGTGTAATACCGGAAGGTGGCCATGGGTTTGAGCCCCAGCTCCCCGGCCTTTTCCTTGGACATGAGGAGCACTGCGGCGGCCGCGTCGCTGGTTTGTGACGAATTTCCGGCCGTCACCGTGCCGTCAGGCTTGAACGCGGGTCGGATTTTTGAGATATTTTCCTTTGTGGTTCCCGGGCGCATGCCCTCATCGGTATCAAAGATCACTTCCTCAAATTCAAAGCGCCCGTCCGGAAGCTGTTTCTGCTTCCTGACCTTCACGGGGGCGATCTGGTCCTTGAATTTACCGGATTTAATGGCAGCTTCGGCCTTTTGCTGACTTCTCGCACCGAACGTATCCTGTTCTTCACGACTGATGTTGAATTTTTCCGCCACATTCTCGGCAGTAAGTCCCATTCCCGTAAAAGCGCCGGGCCTCATCTCCACCAGGGCCGGATTGGGGTACATCATACTGCCCCCCATGGGGATCTGGCTCATGCTTTCCACCCCGCCGGCAACGACCACGTCCGAAAATCCGCACATGATCTTCTCGGCTCCCATGGCAATGGCCTGAAGGCCGGAAGAGCAGAATCTGTTCACGGTAACCCCGGGAACCCGGTCCGGCCAAGCCATAGACATCACCAGGACCCGAGCCAGATTCAATCCTTGGGTTGCCTCGGGAAAGGTGCATCCGATGACCACATCGTCGATATGCACCGGGTCCATATCCCCTGCCCTTTTCAGAAGGTCGCCCAGTACAGCACATCCCATCTCTTCAGGGCGTGTATCTTTCAGGGTTCCGCGAGGGGCCTTTCCGGCTGCGGTTCTGCAGGCGGAAACAATCACGGCTTCTTTCATTTTATCTTCCTCCCTCAAGATTGATGTAATCGTAAAAAGTCCGTCGATTACCTTCTCGATTTATTGACTGCTCGGCTACTCCATCGACCCTTCACTCGCCTAGTTTCTGAGAGGCTTGCCCTTGGTCAGCATGTGCTGCATCCTGGCCTGGGTTTTGGGGTCACCACAAAGGCTCAGAAAGGCCTCCCTCTCCAGATCGAGCAGGTATTGTTCGGTAACCTTCGTATCTGCCAGGACGTTGCCGCCGCATAGGACATAACCCACCTTCTTGGACACGGTGACATCATGGTCTGTAATGAACCCTGACTCGTGCATGGTCCAGAGGGCAAGCTTGATCATGGCGAAGGTGTTTTCCCCTGCCACCCGGATCTCGTCTTTGGGTCTCGGGGCAGCATAACCTTCCATGTTCATGGCCATGACTGTCTTCTTGGCGTCCTCGATGAGATAGTCCCGGTTCACCGTCATCCTATCAGTGGGCCTCAAGTAGCCAAGTTTGACCGCTTCGGGCCCTGAGGTGGCTACCTTGGCCAAGGCAATGGTCTCAAAGGCCCTGGCCACAAATGGCATCAGCTCGATCTGTTTTGGATAGATTCCCCCTCGCTGTACCTCGAACAGGCGTTCCGTGTTGCGAATGAGCAGTTCTTTGCAACCTCCACCGGCGGGAATCAGGCCGACGCCCACTTCCACTTGGCCGATATAGGTCTCCGCGGCATACCTGACACGGTCGGCAGCCAGGCATACTTCGCAACCCCCACCGAGGGCCATGCCCGCAGGCGCCGCCACAACGGGCTTTTCCAGGTATTTGAGCTTCATCAGTGAGTTCTGAAGGGTACTCACGGCCCAGTCCAGATCATCCCATTCCTCCTCCTGGGCCGCAAAGAGGACCAATGCGAGGTTGGCACCAACGGAAAAGTTATCCGCGTGGTTGGCAATCACCAGTCCTTCAAAATCCTTTTCAACGATTTCAGCTGTCTTTGCCATCATGCCTATGATGTCGTCGCCCAAGGCATTCATTTTGGCATGGAATTCAAGACACGCCACGCCGTCACCCAGGTCGACGAGAGATGCACCCGTGTTGGCGGCAACCTCTTTTTTCTGGTCTTTCAGGGAGGGCAGCAGGATGATACCGGATTTGGCCGGGATCTCTTTGTATTCTTTGTTATCCAGGTCATAGAAATAGCGTGTACCCCCTTCACGCCTGTAAAAGGACTCTTTTCCGCTGTCCAGCATCTCCTGTACCCAGGCGGGTATTTGGTAGCCCGAATCCTTCATCTTGGCAACAGACTTGCCCACCCCCAAGGCGTCCCACGCCTCGAATGGACCCATCCTCCAGGCAAATCCCCATTTCATGGCGTTGTCCACGTTGACGATATCGTCTGCTATTTCCGGAATCCGGTTGGCGGCATAAATCAGACTTTCCGTCGTGTGCCGGAAGGTGAATTTCCCCCCTACATCATCGGCGTAGAACAGGGTTTTGAGCTTGTTCCCGGTTCCGCCGGCGCTCTTGGCAGCTTCGAGGGAAGCTATCCTGACCTTCTCTTGGGAACTGTATTCGAAGGTGCGGGGATCCAGGGAGAGGATAATCTTTTTCCCCTCCGGGTCTTTGCTTTTCTTGTAGAAGCCCTGTTTTGTCTTTTCTCCCAGGAGTCCTTTCTCTATCATTTTCGCGATGAACTCCGGCAGCTTGAAGACCTCGCGTTTTTCGTCTTCGGGTGCTCCCTCGTACACGTTTTCAGCCACATGAACCATGGTATCCAGTCCCACGAGATCCGCCGTCCTGAAGGAGGCGCTCTTGGGATGCCCGATAACCGGTCCGGTCAGCTTGTCGACCGCCTCAATGGTCAGGTCCAGTTCCATCATGGCGCGAATAATATAGAGCATCCCGAAAATTCCGATGCGATTGGCTATGAAATTGGGGGTATCCTTGGCATAGACGATCCCCTTTCCAACCACCTTTTCACAGGTCTTTGCAAGGGTCTGGATGACTTCGGGGAGTGTTTCGGGACCGGGCACAATCTCCAGGAGTTTCATGTACCGTGGCGGATTGAAGAAATGGGTAATGGCGAAATGCTTTCTGAAGTATTCCGAGCGGCCTTCGCAAATGGCCGCTGCGGGAATCCCCGAGGTATTGGAACTCAGCAAGGTCCCCGGAGTCAGAACCGGCTCAATTTTATCAAAGACCTTTTGCTTGATATCCAGCCGTTCGACCACCACTTCGATAACCCAGTCCACATCGGACAGCAGAGACAGGTGATCATCCATGTTTCCGATGGTGATCAACTTGCTGTTTTCCGGCACATAGAAGGATGCAGGCTTGGATTTTACCGCCGTATTGAGTCCGTTCTTCGCGAATTTGTTTCTAAAAACGGCATTTCCTTCCGTCAAACCCTTCTTTTTGTCCTCATCGGTCAACCGGGGAGGGACGATATCAAGAAGGACTGCCTCTATCCCCACATTGGCCAACTGGGCGGCGATGGTCGCCCCCATGACACCAGCCCCGATTACACCGGCCTTTTTGATTTTTTTCTCCATAAAAACGACCTCCTTGGAAGATACCTAGGGTTACAAGAACCGTCCCAACTGCTCATGCGGTAGACATGAAGCTTTTTCAAGAAATTATGAATGAATTATCATTCATTTTTTTGACTAGCATAGCCCGGCAACGAAGTCAATGCTTTTTTCTGGAAATTTACTTCTTCCGACGTGTTGGATTTAAGGAGAAAAGGAGGGAATCAGGATTCAAACAGAGCCAGGACGTTTTCCGTTTCCATGGAGATGAATTCCTGGATCTGGTAAACGAGCTTTCCCAGGCTGTCTCCGTCCAGGTCAAACCCGCTCTTGACAACAAAATCCATTGCCTTTGAATTGGCAAATTGTGAAAGCGCGATGTCCTTTTCCGATTCGAGGCAGGAATATCCCGCCATTTTTGCAAGCAAATTGGATAGGTAGACGACGATGGATCCGGAACCATCACCTTTGTCATGCCAGGGGGCATGATGAAAAAAGACCTGCATGACCACCCTTTGGGGAAATCTCCACTGCTGAAAAAGTTTGGCCGCCACCTGATAATGAGTGATCCCCAGAATTTTCTTTTCCGCCTCACTGAAGGTGGTATGGTTTTCATCTACAAAATGGACGATGTTAACAAAGTCCTCGTGAAAGTACTGATCGAAAACCACCTTCCCCATGTCGTGAATCAAACCGCTGAGGAAAAGGGTGTCATCGCTTGACAGGTTGAAATATCTCGCCAGGTATTTCGCCACCTGACTGCAAATGATGGCATGCTTCCAGAAACGGTTTCGATCGATGGAATCGCTCATGGAATCCTTGAAAAAATCGCGCACAGAAAACGCCATGAGGATGGACTTTATTTCACTTATCCCCAAGATCACGAGGGCATGATCAATGGAACTCACCTTGCCCAGCGTGCCGTAGAAGGCCGAATTGGCCATTTTTAGGATCTTGACGGCCATGGCCTGGTCTTTCTCAATCACGTCGGCCAGCTTCTTAATGGAAGCATCTTCTTCCGAAAGGAGGCTCATCAGTTCATGTGATATCACTGGAATTGTGGGAATCTGTTCTATTTCCGTGATGAAGCGCTCAATGTCTTTCTTAGTCTTTGCCATGGCTCCTTGCGTCTTTCGCTCTTCGATGCAAAAATGCCTCGAAATCAAGAACTGCAGGTTTTTGAATGAATGTTTCCTTGACCGTGCTCTCTGAGATTCCCTCGCCGTTTCCCTTCTCAATCGCTCGGCGAAGCCTTCTCAGCTCTTCGGATACCTGGGATATGCTTTTGATCAGAAGGTCCGTCCTGTCACCGTTTTCGGGTCCGATCCGTGACTCCCTCCGGGGGGGGATCGGGTCCGGCGTTGTAGCCTCTTCTCTCCCTTTCCATTGGTCCTTTTTGACAATGGGTGCCGACCCATCTTCCCCGGCTGGAACCACCCTGCCCTTCAGGTTGAGAGGTGCGCTGAAGAGACCGAGGCATTTCTTCCAGAATGAACCCGGCTCAGGAGATACAAATTCCTCTGGTTTTTCAGCTAGGAGCCGCTCCGCCAGTTTTGCAAAGCACTTGGCCGCTTTGCTCTCCGGATAGAGCACCATGAGGGCCTTCTGTTCCTTTACTGCCTCCGTTACCTGTTTGTCTTCAAAAACAACACCGAGGGGGGACAGCTCGCTTCCCAGGTGTTTGGACACCGCCGCCTTGAATTTCTTGTAGACCAATTGTGCCACGTCAAGGCTCTTGCATTGATTTACAATTACCTTTGCGTGGCCCTTGAATCCGTTCGCCAAGAGGATCTTCAAAAGTGCATAGGCATCCGTAAGTGATGTGGGTTCCGGCGTGACCACCAGTATGACCTCGGATGATGCGAGACAGAAGGCAACCACGTCACGGGAAACCCCCGCGGAGGTATCAAACAGGATGAAATCATGGTCTTCGAGGTCCCCGAAAGCCTTCAAGAGGCCTTCCCTGTCGGAGGTATCCAGGTTTGCCAGGTCTTCCACTCCGGAACTGCCGGGAAGCACATCCACACCATGGTACTGCACCATGATGTCCTTCAATTTCTTCTCCCCGCTGACCACATCCGACAACGTGGATTCGGGCCGGAGACCCAGAAGGATGTTCACGTTGGCCAGACCCAGGTCTGCGTCAAACAGGCAGACTCGGTAACCTTTCTGAGAAAGGCAGAGGGACAGGTTGACGCTAATGTTGGTTTTGCCTACACCGCCCTTTCCACTTGTAATCGCAATGGTTCTGCTCATGTCATCCCTTTTGATAGATCATTTCTTACGCTTCTGACGCAATCGTAGAAAGTCGTTCTCCAGACTCTTTGCAAAGTCATCATGGCCGTTCCTCCCTTGAAATGCGGCGCTATGGTGACTTCCGGGAAGGCGTCGCTCTCGGCTTTCCCCTTAGGTCCGTTCATCAAGCGACCGGGAGAGCGGAGATCTCCACCTTGCCGTCCCGGGCCTCCAGATAAAATTGAACCTCATCACACTGATAACGGCTGCAAATTTCGTGGAAACTCTCAACTATGAATTCCCTGAAAAAAGGTGATTCTTCCCCGTCGTTTCCTTGACCCAACCCCTCTTTCAATGCCATGAACGCGTGGGAAAGACGATCCAATACCGCGTGATCTTTTTCCGGATCGGTCAGTGTAAAGGCATCCCGGCCCGGCATGTGTTCTCTGGTTTTTCCGGACAGCTCGTTCTGGGCGGCCCTCGTTCGGAACATCTGTATCATGTCGTGGGGCACCATCCGGAGAATCTCATTCAAGGTCGTTTCCTCCAGTTTGAGCAAGGCATCATCCAGAAGGGTTTTCATCCCGTTTGCCTGGGCAAGCAACTTGAGGTCATCTACCTCCGCCCCTTTTGTCAGGGCTGCTGAGATCTCTTTGTTCATTTCGAAAATCTCGGAGATGAGTGTCCTGCCTTTGTATCCCGTAAAGCCACAGGCTTCGCACCCCGTTCCCTTATAAAACCTCAGGTGGGACGGATAGGAATGAAAAATGATCGACCACTCGGATTCATCCGGCATATATTCTTCGGAACAGGTGGGACAAATTCTGCGCACCAGTCTCTGGGCCAGCGCACAGCTCAGACATGAGCTGATCTGGCTCCTTTCCACTCCCAGATCCAAGAGACGAACGACAGAGCTGACGGAATCGTTGGTGTGCAAGGTGCTCAGGACAAGATGTCCTGTCTGGGCGGCATCGAAGCCGATTCTGGCCGTCTCGGCATCGCGGATTTCCCCCACAAAGATAATATCCGGATCCAGCCTGAGAAAGGACCGAAGGAGTCTCGCAAATCCCAGTTCAATCTTGTGATGTACCTGCGTCTGCATGATGCCCGGGAAGCTGTACTCGATGGGATCTTCCGCCGTGATGATCTTCGTGCTGGGGTCGTAGATGTATTTCAATGCGGCATAGAGCGTTGAAGATTTTCCACTCCCTGTAGGTCCCGTTACCAGAATCATCCCTGCTGAACTCTTCAAGGACATCCTGAAAGGAATCAGTACGTGTTCTGAATGGTTGAGGTTTTCGAGACCCACGTTGGCCTTACGTGAATCGAGGATACGGATGACCACGTTTTCCCCTGTGATGGCCCTGCAGGTTGCCACCCTGAAATCCAAGTCGTATTTCTTCCCTTTTGCCTTGTCATAATAGTTGATCCGGAATACACCGTCCTGTGGAAGCCGCTTTTCTGCTATGTCAAGGTTGGAAATGATCTTGATCCGTGAGATGATGGATCCGGATTTTTCCTGGAGCTTTTTTTTCAGCCATGCCAGATTCATGTCCTGCAGAACGCCGTCGATCCTGTACCGCAGCTTGGCACCTTCCCGGTCTTGTTCCAGATGGATATCGCTGGCCCCGTTACTGATCCCATATTTGATGATGAAATTGACCAGTTCCTCCACCTCGATGTCCTGCGCGTCATATACCGGAGCGTCTTCTTCCGCGCCATCCATGTCCTCATCCAGTTCGATCTGCATGAAGTCCATTTTTTTTGGCGGCGCCTCTTCTTCGCTTTCTTCTTCCGACTTCCTTCCGGCCAGCTTCCGACTGTAGAGAACCTCGAATAGCTCACTGAATTTTTCTTCGGTTATCAGGACGCAGGACACATTAAGGTTGCTGTAAAGGGCCTTCAGCTCCCTGGCGGTAAAGATGTTCTCCGGGTTTACCAAAGCAATGGAGATGTCCCTTCCGATGAGAGATATGGGAATCATCAAGTTTTTCTCCGCATACTTCTGACTGATGACCCGGGAAAGCTTCCTCTTGTCCTCTTCGCTGAATGTAAATTCCTTGAGTGTTCTGAAGGGAATATTGGATTGTTTTGAGAGGGCGTCCTGGAGTTGTGCACTGGAAATAGCCTTTTTCCGAACCAAGATGTCCCCTATGGACTCGCTGCTGTGTTTTTGCTCCTGGAGGGCCTTGTTCAGATCTTGCTGGTCACAGAATTTCTGCCTGACGAGGATATCTCCCAGACGCATCTGTTTCTTGTACTTTTTCAGGATATAATAGAGATCCAGCGGGTTGACCGCTTTTATACTACAAAGCACAGCCCCCAGCGTCCTCTTGGACATTTGAATGCTCAAGGCCCTTTCAAGCTCCTCTTGCTGCACCAGGCCCATTTTTTTTGCAAGCTCGCCGATCCTCCGCGAATTCAGGTGTTCCTTCAGGAGACTTTCCAACTCCTCCCGAGTCAGGAGCCCTTCACGGACAAACACCTCTCCCAGGAGCTCTTTCGGGCCCTGTTTGGCCAGACAGGCCTGGAGCTGTTCGCGATCCAGGTGCCCCTTTTCAACCGCCAGATTTCCTATATGGCTCCTGAGTTCAGGGTGTCTCAGAATCCTTTCCAGGTCCGGCGGGGACAGGGCGTCGATCTTGACCAGGATTTCTCCCAATGGCAAGTTTGACCATTCCGCTTCCTGGCGCTGGATGGAGAGGGCATTTTCAAGGTCCCCTTCCTTGATAAACCCTTCTTTGATCAGGAGTTCACCAATCCTCGGCCCCAATTTCTCATCTTCCACGGGACCCTGGGTAATTCCTTCTTTCTTGAGCATCATTGCTTCCATAACATCCCATCTTGATGGAGTCGAAAAAAGTCCGATCCCCAGGACTCGTTACTCACGGAAACCGAAAACTGCTTTTTCAGGTTGACTTGTCAATCAAGGGGTTGCAAAGCACCCCATTGATTTGTGTGCCCGTCCATAAGCACGGTGATAATTTTGCAAAGTCATTAATCTTGAATTTGGAACCGAGCCCTCGGCATGGCTCTCACGAGCAATGCCCCAAGTCCGTCTCGAACGTATTTTTGCAAATTATATGCCAGCCTTTCACCCTCCCCATATTCTGCCTTTTTACCTATACCCATGACTTATTTCAACCGGTATCAGGGGGAAAACGGCTCTGAAATGGCGCCCAAAGGCGAAGGCACATCCCAATGGCTCCCCTGAACCGTCAGGGCACCGGTTCGTACCGTGTCCCTTGCCGCCAAAACTTTGACGACTTCCAACGAAGTCGCTTTTTCATCCGAGTCCAAGGAAGCGGATCTGAGAATCTTTTTCATGTGCTTTCTCATAATGCGCTTGGCAACTCACTTCTACATGGACGACTATTTGGGGTTCACGCCTCCCAAACCCTACGCGTTTTTGTGGCATAACTCTGAACCCCAAATCGGCGCCCATCCCCTCAGGAGTGATTAGAAAGCATTTGAAAAAGATTGTCAGGTTCGGTGCCTCTTCGTTCTCCACAGGTTGCTCTTGCGGCGTGAATTAGCTTCCCAAGAAAACCTCATCCCAAGCTGGATGTGATCGTAAAAAAAGATCGAATTAGGCGGTGGATTTGGGCATGCTACTTTTGGTTGCGCTTGCCGATTGACCTGTGCTAGTAAGAGATGTTGGGGAGGAGGTAGACATGCCGAGACTGCAAATTATTGCTGGGCCCATGAAGG
>CAYUCJ010000075.1:0-8665 GCA_964443285.1 uncultured Desulfobacteraceae bacterium
ATTTCCAGGAGGCTGTGCCCCGTCTTTTCCGTCAGCCCGGCGTCGAATTCGGACAATGCTTCCGGGATGCCCCCTATGTCATGCGTCTTCAAACGGGTCATGGCTTAACTAGGTGCGCAAGTCAGTATCTTATGCATAAATCTTAGCTCAAAAGGGGTAGAAATGTTCTTATGGGATACTATTGAATGCCAAATTTCAAAACCCCAATGCCAAATCAATGTCAAATGACCAAATGGAGCAAAATATGCACTGTTGCGAGTCCCGTATTCGCCTCTCGCTGCACCAGGCAGGTGGAACCCATATATCTTGGCATTGAGGCATTTGGATTTCACTTGATATTTGAGCTTTGACATTTGTTAATTCCCGGATCGCCCGGGTTCGGTTTACCTAGGTGTTCCCTCTTCATCCCATCCCTGGAGGGCATAGTATTCCTTGAGCATGAATTCCTGATCCGCTTCATTAAGGATATGGTCGCTATGCTCGAACTTTTTGTAAAAGGCCCTGGGCAGACGGTCGTCCTCCGGTTTCAATCCTTCACGCAGGTTGAACCGTCTGATCAGGGTGCTGATATCAGAGGCCTGTTTGCGGAGCGCCTCCTTGTCTCCGCTGAGCCCGGTCGTGGCGTGCACCACGTCCCCCAGCATGTCCCACTGATAGAGGTCCCTGTAGAAACGGCAAAAGACCAGGGTGTCGAAAATGGTGAGCCTGTCCTCAAATTCCAGGAAAAGGGCTGCCTTTCCCTCCACCTGGTCCGGACTGATCATGCCGGCCAATTCCGGTTTGTAAAAAGTGGCACGCAGGTGGCAGGCCCCCCTGTCGGAAATGGCGTAGGCCAGTCCCATCCCCTTCAAGGCACGGGGATCGTATCCGGCGGGTTCCATGCCCTTCACGTGCACGGCTATTTCTTCCAGACCCCACTCCCGGGCGGCGAACCGGATGCCGTTGGCCAGTGTATCACCGATGCCTTTCCTTGCGGCGATCATCCGCAGGAGTTCAGCAATGGCGTCCACATCGCCATAGTCAATCTTGTAGTCCACGATGCCTCGTCTGGCCGCCTCGATGGTCAGACCGCAGAGGTTGCCCGCAGAGATGGTGTCCATACCCAGCATATCGCAGATGTCGTTCAGGTAGGCGATTTCTTCAATGCTGTCCACCAGGCAGAGGCCCCCGAAGGCATAGATGGTTTCGTACTCGGGACCTTCCAGCTGAAGTCCTGCGTGGCGTCCATTCAGGATCCTGGTCATGCGACCGCAGGCCATGAAGCACTTGAGACAGGCGTGGGGCTTGACCTCGCAGGTCTTGTGAAAGGTATCCGCGCTGATCTTTTCCCAGTCGTCATACTTCCCGTCCGTCCAATAACGGGTGGGAAAGGCGTTGGCATTGTTCAGGACCTTGACCATCTGAGAGGTGCCCATGGTCTTGTAGGCCTTGACCCCCGGGTTGTCCTTGCCCTCCTCTGCGATCGCCCTGGAGAGCTTCTTTACGGCCTCCGGATCGTGGACCTTGCGCTTCCGGTCGCCCTGGAATATGAGCGCCTTGACCTTCTTGGCCCCCATGACCGTGCCGACACCCGTCCTACCGCAGGAACGCCAGTGATCGTTCTTGATGACCCCGAAGCGTACCAGGTTTTCCGCAGCAGGACCGATCACCGCTGCCCCGGGTTTTCCGAAATGCTCATCCGTCCTCGCAAACCTCTCCAGGACCGCATCTTCCGTATCGTAGGTGGACTTTCCCCAGAGGTCCCCAGCATCGTGGAAATCCACCCCTTCCGGATGAATTCCGAGCACCGTGGGATCCGCGCTCTTGCCTTGAATGACGATGGCGTCAAAGCCTGTGGAATCGATGGCCTCAGGGACCCTTCCTCCAGAGTAGGACTCCGCGTAAAAGCCCGTTTGAGGAGATTTCGTAAAGGCCCCGTACCGGCAGGATCCCCATATACTGCTGCCGCTGATGGGACCCGTGGCCAGGATCAGGCAGTTCTCCGGAGCAAGGGGATCAACACCCGGAGGATTGAGCTCATAGAGCAGATAGGAACCCAGTCCCTTGCCACCCAGGTATTTTTCATAGATCTCGTCACTGAGCTCTTCAATCTGGAAAGCCCTGTTGTCGAGGTCGATCTTGAGTATCCGCCCATAAAATCCGTCCATAACAAACCTCCTTCCAGGTCAAGATTTCCCAATGTAAAAAAACACCGGGTGCCGGCCTGTCAGACCCTTTCGGGAAAAGAATCGACAACCCTTTGGATTCGAAACCGACCGGTTATTGCCGCTATCACCGATTTCATCTTTTCCTCTGCTCCGGAAAGGTCATGGTCCTTTGTGATCAGGGTGGCCACCCAGCTTTCCCGGTGATCATCATAACTGGTTATGGCTTCATCGGCCCCGAAAAAACCCTCCACGACATGCAGGGGGCCCGAGCCCGACATGATGTGTTCGCCCGATATCTCCAGTCTCCCAGGGGAAACGGCGATGTGCTGATAGACTACGCCGGCGGCTTCCCCCACGTCAGGCATCCGGAAATCCCGGGTCTCAAATATGCTCCTGAGCATTTCCACCATGTTCAGCCCCGTGGACCAGAAGACGGTGGTGGGCGTCTGGCTGGGAAGCCTGGCGTCGATTTCCAGCACCCTCAATTCCCCTCCCGCCAGGACCACCTCCACGTCCATAATGCCTTTCAAGTCCAGGGCCCGGGCTATATCCACAGAAAACTTCTGAAAACTTTTGAAAAGATCAGGGGACAAGACCGTGGGCGCGGTAACCCTTTTGCAGTCATACCCCCCGTCCATGTGGAGGTCCGTGACCTGGAGGGGAAAATATTCACCTGCCTTGCCCAGCACTTCCAGTGAAAAGGACGGCCCCTCCACAAATTCCTGGAGGACCCAGGATCCGCCTGAAAGTCCCGTTTTTCGTGCGCGCGCCATCTCTTTTTCCGAGCCTAGAACCTGAACCCCCTCACTTCCGCTGGCATCATTCGGTTTGACCACGACCGGGAAACCACATTCCGGCCACGATCCGGGCACCGGTACCCCGATTTCGGCAAAAAGCCGGTTGGACCGCACTTTCGAAGAGGAGATCCGGTACGCATCGAGATCCAGGGCTATGGGTACACCTGACTTTGTCGCCTCACGGGCCATGGCCTGGAGGGCCTCGTCATTTTCCAGGGCCGGAATAATCAGATCAGCTCCCCTGATCGCCTTCCGGAAGGCCTCCCTTTCCCGCACATCCATCTGAACAAAGACATCGCAGATCCCCGAGGCCGGCGCCCCGGCTAACCGGTCCAGGAGCAGGACGTCCCATCCGGCCTTGTGAGCCAGGTAGGCGGCTTCAACACCCTGGAGTCTGCCCCCGGCCACCGCTGCTAGCATGCCATGACCTTTGTCTCTCGATCCTGTCTGACCGCTCTCCTGCGTGCATTCATCCAGGAAACATACTCCTCCGGCGAAGCAGCCTGAAGGCCACAGGACGAAAGTACCGGTCGGACGCTCTCGGCTGTTCTCCGCGCATCTTCTATGTCGAGAGAATTCTGAGCCACCCCGGCCAGTCCCTGCCCGGGTGGGACGAGGGACGTCACCACGTTGGCCCCGGCGTCCAGCCAGGGTTGCAGTCCATCGAGCCCTCCCACATCGAGGGAAGCCGGGATCAGTCTGTCCGGGAAGGCCAGGCGCATGACTGCGGTAATCACCAGTTCCCTCACGGCGTCGGCAGGGATGTGGTCCGCCATGGGTGTGCCCTCCTGGGGAACAAAATTCATCACCCTCATCTGATCGGCGCCTATTGAGCGGACGACCCCGATGGATTCCGCCACATCCCGGTTGGTCTCGCCGATGCCGCACAGGAGTCCTTCCTCGATGAGCATTCCCAGCCTGTGGGCCAGGTGCTTCTTTTCGAGACGCTCCCTGTAGCTCTGACCGGGTCTGAGGTTTCTGAACAATTCCGGGTTGTGGGTTTCCTGATAGCAGGCGTACCAATCGGCCCCGGCCGAGGAGAGATCCGCCAGAACGTCATCGGGAACCACCCCGGGAGAGACCATGATCGGCAGGCCGGTGGCTGATTTGACTTTGCCCACCATGGAGACCAGGTCATCAAACCCGTGGCGGCCGTCGATAAAGTTTTTTGGGTCTTCTCCCATGGTCAGATCGATGAGATGGACCCCCGAATCGGCCAGCCTCGAGGAGGCTTCAACGATTTGCTCGGGTGTCTTACGATACCTGAGGGAAACCGTGTTGGACCGGCGAAAAAAACAGAACCGGCAATCGTTCCGACAAAAAGTACTGGTGTAGACAAACCCGTAAAGAAAGATGCGGTTGCCGAAATGTTTGTTTCGAACGGTCCTTGCCGTCTCGAACAGGGCCCCAATCTGTACCCCATCCGTCAGCTCCAGAAGAGACAAGCCCTCCTTGTCCGCGAGGGGTTCACCCTCTCTCACGCGGCGCAAAATAGCTTGGGGGTTACATTCAGGATGTTTTTCTTTCATGAATTTTCAGCCTTCAAATTCTCTGACCGCCTTCTTGAAGTCCTCCGGGATTTTCGCAGGCTTTTCAGTTTCGAGGTCCACCAGTACCGCCACAATATGGCCGGAGTTGATCAAGCGGTCGGTTTCGTGATGATAGATATGAAATTCGGAAGTAAAACTCGTATTCCCGAACTTTGCGATTTCAACATACACATGGAGTGTGTCTTCGTAGGATGAGGCTGACTTGAATTGCGTCAAAGCCTCCACGTAATACATATTCAGGCCCTGTTCCACGAACCGCTGAAAGCCGTAGTTCACGGCCTTGAGATATTCCAGAAAAGCGGTATCGAAATAGGTCAGGTAATTGGCAAAAAAGACATGGCCGTTCGCGTCGGTATCGGCGAATCGTACAGGGATGCTCGCATGGAATTTGGATCTCTTTTTCATTATTACTCAAGCATTGAAGGAATCGCAAGAAGTCATCAAAATAGACGGCATAGTAAAAAGCGCCAAGATCAAGGCGCGCGAATCTTTAGGAATGAGGCGTACTTATAGGTACGTCGCAATGACTAAAGATGAAGCGCAACGCAGAGATTGGCCTTTTTACGAAGCCGTCAGACATTGAGGCGGATCCCGTCCAGATAGCTGAGGCTGCGTCCCATCCTCCCCAGGCTCAGTTTTCCTTCTGAAGCCATGAGCAAACGCTCCAGACCGAAACCTATTCCAACCCAGGCATCCGTTATTTTCCAGGGACGATCAAGGGGGTGGGGGCCCATGGCCCCGGAGCCCAGTTCAATATCCCCTTCGCGGCTGACCACGTCCAGGGTCTCCCCATAGACCTCTGATTTCTCCGTTTCGAGCTTGTAGTCCTTCACACCCGCGGCCCGTGCAACCAGGTCGGCCAGTTCTCGGATCCTCTCTCCCCGGGACGGTTCCGGCAGCCCCATCTCCACCAGGTTGAGCATGGTAAACTCACTGGAATGCTGCGCGCCCCGGCTCTCTTTTCGGAAACAGGGGCCCACCTCAAAAATACGCACAGGTTTCTCCCACAGACGAAGGAGGTCTTTCAGGACAAAATAGAGGTGGGGTGCCAGCATGGGACGCAGGCATTTGTTCCCTCCCAGCCAGTAGATCTGAGAAGTCAGGGGATGCTTTTCATCAATACCCATCCTGGAAAGGAGGCCCTTTGACATGATGATGGGGGTTGCAACCTGGGCGAACCCCTCTCCTTTCAGCACATCGGACAACCGCCTCTCCAGGTCTATCAGGCGAGGCCGCAACCGGTGTTTACCAAATTCCTCCAGCCTCTCTCTTTCCCGTTTGACCAGGCTCTTTTCAAGGTCCTGGTAGGCCCTGTCCCGATCGGGAGCGCTCTCGTAGCGTCTGGCCAGTTCCGCTTTGTCGGCATTCAGCTCTGCCAATCGGTGAAACTGGACTTCAGTCCATGTCACGTCCAAGGCCATCATTCCTTTTCCCGCAGCGGGAAGGCAACCCTGAGCCACCATCAAGGTATCATCTGCGGCGTTGCCTTCGCTCGTTCCTCCTTGCGACGTATGGTTTATACGCCTCAGTCGTCGCTCCTCGGCGCCTTGCATCTGACACCTTGCTGGTGATCAGAAATTTCCTCAAATCGCATGGTGCTAGACAGCAAGTGCAGATTAGAAGGTGGATTTGAGACAATGGGCCTTCCGGCCTGAAAGACCGGCGAGGCCCATCCTCATCTACCCGAAGCCATCACTATCTGGAGATGGAGGCCAGTCCTTCCTCCATGATGCTCAACCCCTTTTCCAGCTGCTCATCCGTTATGACGAAAGGCATCAACACACGGATCACATTCCCGTAGGTTCCGCAGGACAGAAGCACGAGGCCTTTCTCGCGGCAAAAACCCGTCAGGGCCTTAGCCGCCTCGGCCGCCGGCTCCTTTGTCTCCCTGTCATCGACCAGCTCGAGGGCCATCATGGCACCCAACCCCCTCACATCGCCTATGATTTCATACTGCGATTTCCAGCTGTCAAAACGTTTCCGCAGTTTCGCTCCCAGGGCATTGGCCTTCCCCAGCATATCTTCTTCTTCAAAGACTTCCAGGACCGCGAGGGCCGCCCTGCATGACACCGGGTTGCCGCCGTATGTCCCGCCGACACCGAAGGGGTGTACGGAATTCATGATCTCCTGCTTACCCACGACCGCACTCAGGGGCATGCCCGCTGCTATACTCTTGGCAACCGTCATGAGATCAGGTTCCACATTCCAGTGCTCCATGGCAAACATCTTGCCCGTCCTGCCGGTCCCGGACTGAATCTCGTCGGCGATGAAGAGAATCCCGTTGTCCTTGCAGATCTTTGCAAGCTTCGGAAAATACTCCGGAGGAGGCACAATGAAACCGCCTTCTCCCGCCACAGGCTCCGCAATAACCGCGGCGGTTTTTTCCGGCGCCACATGGGAAATAAAGAAATCCTTCAGGTAATCGGCACAGGCCACGCCGCAGCCCGGATAGGTCATCTTGAACGGGCATCTGTAACAATAGGCGTAAGGCATACGGTAGACCTCCGGCGCGAAAGGCCCGAACCCGAATTTGTAAGGCTTCACCTTGCTCGTCAGGGTCATGGTCAACAGTGTCCTGCCGTGGAAGGCGTGTTCAAAGCAGATAATGCCCGGCCGGTTGGTATGATACCTCGCAATCTTGACTGCGTTTTCCACGGCCTCGGCACCACTGTTCAGGAGAAGGGCCGCCTTGGGAAAATCCCCCGGTGTCAACCGGCACAGCTTCTCGTTGAGCTTGACTGCCGGCTCATAGGGCATAACCATGAAACAGGTGTGGGTAAGCTTTTCCGCCTGGTCCTTGATGGCGGCAACGACCTTGGGATGGCTGTGCCCCACATTCATGACGGCAATGCCGCCCGCGAAATCGATATACTCTCTGCCGTCCACATCCCACACCATGGCACCCTTGGCAGATTCCACGTAGATGGAGGTCCCGCTGGCATGACCGTTCGTCACCACTTTTGCCCGCAACGCATTTAATGAATCGGTCCTGTTTGTGCTCATTACTTTTCTCCTTCCAAGAAAGTCGGCTTATTTTCCGGAGTTTATGATGAGAATTTGAGGTTCTTTTTCGGACGCTTTCTCATAGTGCACTTGGCACCCAACTCCGACATGGACGACCATTTGGGGTTTACGCCTCCAGAAGCCGTCGCGCTCTCTAATCGGTACCCTAAACCCCCGGATGGGCGTCCATGTCCTCCGGGGTATTTAGAAAGCGTCTGAAAAAGAGTGTCAGGTTCGGCTCCGCTTCGTTCTTCACAGCTGCCGCTTGCGGCATAGATCATCTGCTTACGAAGGCATCCTGATGGGTTAGAATTCCAGCTCTTTGGCCCTGTACGCCGTGAGATACCGCATGCAGAAGTCGTCCTTGCCTGCCAGGGTTTCGGCTGCAATAATGGAGGCCATCATTTTCTTATCCAGAGGGTTGATAATGGCCCCGTCCAGCCCTTTGGAGATGGCCATGACCATGAAGTTTTGGTTCAGGAATTTTCTTTCCGGCAGCCCGTAGGAAATGTTGGACAGTCCACACATGGTGTGCACCCCCTCGAACCGCGACATGATCAGCTCAATGGCGCTGAGGAACTCGCTGCCGAACTGGTTGTTGGTCGAGACGGGCTGCACCAGCGGATCCACATAGATGTTGTCCAGCGGCACATGGTTCTTGACCAGCCCATTGACCAGCTGGTCGGCGATACGCAGCCGGTCATCCGCCGTCTCCGGCATGCCCTCATCGCTCATGCAGAGGGCAACCACTTTCAGGTCGGTACCCGCAACGATGGGAAGAAGCGCTTCATAGCGATCCTTTTCCATGGATATGGAGTTGATCATTGCCGTACCTTTGTGGACGGCGAGGGCGGCCTCTATGGCCTTGGGATCGGGACTGTCGATGGCGCACGGGCCGTCCACCGCCGATTGGACGGTGGTCACCAGCCATTTGAGGTATTCCGGCTCTTTCCCAACGAAGACCCCTGCGTTGACGTCAACATAATTGGCTCCAGCCTCAAACTCGTCTTTTGCAATCTTTTCCACAGCCGCGGCATCCTGGGCCTCGATGGCGGCACCTATGGCTTTGCGGCTGGCGTTAATCAGCTCTCCTACAATAATCATGGTTCTTTTCTCCTCTTTTCCGGCGTCATGGTTTTCAGCCCAACATACCTTTGGCCTTTTCCAC
>CAYUCJ010000075.1:8765-10341 GCA_964443285.1 uncultured Desulfobacteraceae bacterium
TTGATCCCCGTACCCAGGTTGATCACCTTGAACCCGGCCCCTTCAAGGAGCATGGCGACCAGGTTCTTTCCTATGTCATGCAGGTCTCCCTCCACCGTCCCGATAACCACGGTTCCCGCGCTGACCACATCTCCCTCTGCCAGAAAGGGTTTGAGTATGTTCAGCGCCGCCTGCATGGTCCTGGCTGAAAGAAGCACTTCCGGGATGAACATCTCCCCGGTCTTCATCCTTTTCCCCACCACATCCATGCCGGGCAGTAGACCGCTCTCCACGATCTCCTTGGCCGCTTTGCCCTGATCCAGGGCCTGTTTGACCATACCGTTGAGTTCCTCGCCTTTGCCTGCAATCACCAGTTCCGCCATCTTCCCGTACGTTTCAGACACTTTTATTCCCTCCTTATCTTAAAAAATTAGAAATTGCTGAGAAGCAAATTCCCCGGTCATCCCTCTCTCGAAACACCCAGCTCTTTTTCCGCTCCATCCACAATGGCGCGCATTTCAGCCAGGACATGGTCGGGCATCGGGTCCGGTTTGTAGTTCTCCAGGATATCCTTTGCGACTTGAAGTGCCCGCTGGTGAATATCCGTAGACCCCTCGGCCTCCCAGTCTTCCCTGGTTTTTCTGTCTATCAGCTTCGGCGCCGTCAAGGACCTCATGTTTTTGTAAGTGCTTTCGTGACTGAGAAAATCCTTGCCAATTCCAATTTCATGAATGGCGTCCACCGCCAGGGTTTCGTCATTTACCGGGATGCCCTGCACCGTATGCTTTATCATCCGGGCAAATTCATTGTCCATGACGAGCTGTCCGTAATCAATTGTCATGCCCATCTCGATCATTCCCAAACCGTATATCAGGTTGGCCCCTGCCAACGCTGGTAGCAATCCGGTTAAGGTCTTTTCGTGACCTGCCTGGGCATCACAGACCTTGGAGTCACCCTACCCACCGGCAACCCAGCTGGGCAGGAGGTAGTAGCGTGCCATCTGCGCCACCCCGGCGTTGATCATGGCACACTCGGGGCAGCCGACGGTCGCGGCGGCGAACCTAAGGTCCATGGCGGTCGTAGAGCTGCCGTACATGAACCGGGCACCCTTGCAGGTGAGCTGGTTCAGGACCAGTCCTCCGAGCACCTCTGCATTGTGGTCAACGAGCGTACCGGCGAGTGTAATGGGTGAAGAGCCGCCCGCCATGGCCATGGAAAGGACGTTGACCATAATACCCGCCCTGGCGGATTCCATGATGATTTCGCAGGTATCCTTCACCAACTGCAAAGGACTGATAGGACAGGTGACGACGGAGAGGATCGGCCGTTCCCTCAATTTGTCTTTTCCACCCACGACAGCAGCCGCCATCTCAAAGACCTTTCGGGTCAGGTAGCCGTTGCCGGTCCCCATGAAACCGTGTTTGGACGTGTTGGGCATCCAGCCCTCGGCATTGTGCAGCTGCATTGTCTCTTCAGGGACATCGGAAGCCCCCACCGCCCGCTCGTAGACATCCACCTCGCTCAGAGCGTCCACCAGCCTTGCCGAATCCTCCACGTCCTTTTTGGTGGTTACCCTGCGCTCGCCGGTGTAGGGATC
>CAYUCJ010000076.1:0-10260 GCA_964443285.1 uncultured Desulfobacteraceae bacterium
CCCAGTTTGCGACACACCCGGAGATTCATGGGACTCGCCTGTGCCATGCCGAAGGCCGCCGCCACCTCTCCGTACCAGAGGGCGTCGTGCGTCATCCAGTTCTTGATCAAAAGGGCCCTGAGCTGTTCCTTACTGATTTTCTGTGAACCAACCATGCTGAACCTCCGCCAGTATATGGAAACGAAGCCACTTGTAAGGTTTTCGGCTTTTCCGGGTTGGGGCTTACGTGATCACTTCTCCGGTCTGCTTATCGAAGAGATGCATTTTATCCATTCTAAAAGCCAGACGAATCGTCTGATGGACGGCGGCCCGGGTGGATGGGTCGACTTTGGCGGTTAATTGCTGCTTCCCGGCGGAAACCAGCAAAATCACCTCGGAGCCAAGGGGCTCAACGACTTCCACCTGGGCTTCTAGGCTTGCGGCTGCCGGGAGACTGTGGCTGTCAGACATCTCCAGTACATGCTCCGGCCGAATCCCGAAAACAACTTCACGGCCGATGGTATGGCAGTATTTTTCTTCCAGGCTAGCCGGGACTGCAAAATGAAAATCGGCGGCAGTCACGCAGAGCCGGTCATTTTCCCGCACCAGGCGGGCATCGATAAAATTCATGGACGGGCTGCCGATAAAGCTGGCCACGAAAAGATTGGCAGGGTTGTTATAGACCTCCAGTGGCGTCCCAATCTGCATGATCCTGCCGCCTTCCATGATTACGATTCGATCCGCCAGGGTCATGGCTTCAACCTGGTCATGGGTGACGTAAATGATGGTCGTTTCAAGCTTCTGATGAAGCTTGGAGAGTTCCGCTCTCATCTGAACCCGCAATTTGGCGTCCAGATTGCTCAAGGGTTCGTCAAAGAGGAAAACCTGGGGCTGTCGAACGATGGCTCGGCCCATGGCAACACGCTGCCGCTGGCCGCCGGATAATTCTTTGGGCTTTCTCTGTAAAAACTCCTGGATTCCCAGGATTGCTGCACTTTCCCCCACCCGGCGAGCAATTTCCTCTTTGGGCATTTTTCGCTGCTGGAGTCCGAATGCCATGTTCTTATATACGTTCATATGGGGATAGAGGGCATAATTTTGAAACACCATGGCAATATCACGCGCTTTGGGCTGAATATCGTTGACCCGCCGATCGCCGATAAAGATATCTCCTTCCGAGGCATCTTCCAGGCCGGCAACCATTCTCAGTGTCGTGGTCTTGCCGCAGCCCGAGGGACCGACCAAGACCAGAAACTCCTTATCCCGAATCGTCAGGTTGATCTGGGCGACGGCAGTATTATTCCCAAATCTTTTGGTAATGTTGGACAAGCGGACTTCCGCCATTTAGCAATCTCCTTCAGGCTTCCATTAACCGTATTTATTACCGCCGGAAGCGGTTTCATGGAAAATTCTACTTTTCTTCCTGCAGGCTGAACCCTTTGACCAGGCTGCTTTGCATCAAAAACAGAAGAATCAGAGGCGGCAGCATGGCAATAACGGTGCCGGCCATAATAACATTCCACTCGGCAGCCTGGGCCTGGCCGGCCAGAAGCATCTTGAGACCCGTCTGAACCACCTGCATGTCATTGCGGTTGGTAACCACCAGCGGCCACAGGTATTGATTCCACATGTAGATAAATTCTATCAGGAAAAGCGCGGCGATGTTTGTTTTGGAGAGCGGGATAAGAATCCGCCCCAGAAACCCCATCGGGGAAATGCCATCCACCCGCGCGGCATCACATAAGGAGGAAGGAACGGTGAGAAACAGCTGCCTGAACAACAGAACGCCGGTAGCACTGGCAAAGAAAGGAATGGTCAGTGCATAGTAGGTATCCAGCCAGTTAAAATCACGCATCAACTCAAAGGTAGGGACAATCCGGATGGGCAAAGGCAGCATATGGGTAATCAGAATGATGACAAAGAAAAACCCTTTGCCCCTGAAAGTGCTGAAATAGGTGAAGGCAAAAGCGCTCATCAGGGCCAGCACAATTTTACCCAGGGCCACCGCTACCGAGATAAAGGTACTGTTAAACAGCAGCCGACCCATATTGATGTTTTTCCAGGCTGTTATGTAATTTGCAACGGCATGGGAGCCTGGTAAGAACCTGGGAGGGTATACGAAGACATCCTGGAAGCTCAACGTGCTGACAATAAACGCGTAGATGACAGGAAATGCAATCACCACGATGGATACGATCAGCACCAGATGAATCAGGAGTCGAAAATAGCGTTTCGTTTTCATTTTCTTCTACTGGTAAAAGACCCAGCGTTTGGCGAATTTGAATTGCAGCAGCGTCATCCCGGCCACAAATGCAAACAGCACAATCGATTGCGCCGAAGCATAACCGGTTTTCAAGCTGATGAACCCATCATAGTAAAGTTTATAGACCAGGACTTCGGTGGCCCGGGCCGGGCCCCCTTCGGTCATCACATCAATCAACCCGAAGACTTCGAAAAATCCGTAAAGCGTGTTCATGATCAAAAGAAAAAGCGTCATGGGTGAAAGCAATGGAAAGGTGATTTTCCAGAAACGCCCCCAAGGGCCTGCACCATCGATCCTGCCGGCTTCCTGGAGATCACCCGGTATGGTTTGCAGGGCCGATAGAAAAAAAATCACATTATAGCCGGTCATTTTCCAGGTCGCCGCCAGGATAATGACGAGCACGGCAAAATCGCCGTTGGTTCGCCAATTGGGCATCGTGCCGGACAACAGTGAGATGAAATAGGAAAAGGCCCCGGTGGACGGATCGAACACCAGCGCCCAGATGGTACCGGCAACAGCCGGTGAAAGCGCATAGGGCCAAATCAGGGCGGTTCGATAAATTCCAATCCCGGAAATTTTCTGATTGGCAGCCAGTGCCAGTGCCAGGCACACTGAAAGTCCAATAAGTACTACCGCCAGGGTAAAAATGAGCGTGACGATGAAGCTGTTCAGGTAATTTGGATTCAACAGGTCCAAAAAATTGCTGAAGGCCACAAAAATCTTCCGGTTGCCGAAAGGTGATACTCGGAAAAAACTCAGATAAAGAGATTGGATGGAAGGGACAATCAAAAACACGATCACCACGATAACGGCTGGGGAAACCAAGAGATAGGGTAAAATTCTGTTGGAAAATTTGCTTTGCATCGGTCCTAAAAACCGGAAGGGGGCGGATTGCCCGTCCCCTTCACAGATCAAAACAGGATGGCTATTTGAACACCTGGTTGTACTCCTTTAGAAGCTTATCTGCCTGGGTGGCATATTCATTCATGGCAGCCTGGGGGGACAGTTTACCCTCAACTGATTTTTCCAGTGCTGTTTTAAATGCCTGGCGAATGGCAACAAAAGGCCCCAGGCGAACTCCCTGGGACTGGGGGACTTTAGCACCGGTGAGAATTTCCAGAAAGGCGGTAATGTGATTGGGATGCTTTGCAAACCAGCCTTCATCCAGAAGCAATTTTACCGCGCTGTTTGTGGATGGGAAATAGCCGGTATCCTTGTGCCACTGGGCCGCAACTTCCGGACGCGCCAAGTATTTGAAAAATTTTGCGATGGCATCATATTTTTCCTGGGAATGACCCTTCATCACCCATAAGGTTGCCCCGCCGATGACATTGTTGCCCCGCGGGTATCCCTGCAGTCTCGGCAGAAAAGTGGTGCCTACCTTAAACTGGGCCGCCTTGGTGATAGAGGCCACCGAAGAGGTGGATTGATAAAGCATGGCAATCTTTTGAGCCAAAAATGCCTTGTTCGCTGAATATTCGGGTCCGCCATAGACAAAAATTCCCTTTTTCGCCCAATCGGTCCATGCACTGACAACCTTTACGCCGAACGCTTTGTTGCCGTTGACCTTGGTCGCCCTTCCGTATCTCCCATTATTATAGTTGGCATAGTACTGCGCATGCATCGTAAACATTTGTTCAAACTGCCAATCCGGCCAGCCGAAAGAAAGCGCATTGGGCGCCGCGCCGCTTTTTACGATCTGCTCACCAATTCTTGCCATTTCTGCAAACGTCGTCGGCGGCTTGTTGGGATCGAGACCCGCTTTCTTAAACAAATCCTTGTTGTAATAAAGGATCGATGTGGAGGAATTAAAGGGCATGGAATAGAGCTTGCCCTTGACCGAATAGTAGTCTTTGATCGGGGTGATAATGTCTCCCCAATCAATCTGGCCGGGTTTGACGATTTGAAATACGGGAACGATGGCTCCGCTGTCCAGCATGGTCTGGGTACCCACCTCGTATACCTGCACGATGTCAGGCGGGTTGCCGGCCCGGGCGGCCGCGATGGCTTTACCCAGCACCTCTTTGTATTTTCCGCTGAACTGCGCTTCGACTTTGATGTCCGGGTTCTTCGCATTGAAGCCATCAACAATACGGTTGACCGCCGGCATTCTCTTGGCGCTCATGGCGTGCCAGAAACTGATTTTGATTACGGCATGCGAAGTTGTCGCTGACAGCCCCACCAAGACAACCGCCATCAAAAGCACCATACAAATCGAGATAAAATGATTCTTTTTCATCTTTTCCCTCCCTTCTTGGCTACAAACATTTGATTCGAGTCCCATGAACTGCAAAATCTAAAATATGACCTCCTTTCTGTTTTAATAACATTACATTTGATAACATTAAAGATTTATGCCACCCAGTGGATGGCAGACAAATTTACTCGATATCGCGGTAGGCAAAAGGGGTTCAATCATACATTTTACAACATAAATAGTTGTTAACAAAAACCAAGTCAAGGATTAAGTTTTTTGCAAGAGACAAATAAAATGAAGCGCTCCGCATCTGCCTTTGCTTGTGGTGCTTTTCATGCAGAGATGGTTTGTCAAGGGGTTGGTAGAACCTGATAAATAGGCGGACAGCCCGCGTCAGGCAAGGAGGACGTCAACCATTTCCGCGAAGCCTTTGCCCTCCGCCTTCTTCGTGACCCACGCGGGAGCGGCGGCCATGCGGTCCCGGAAGCGGAGGACGTTGGCAACACCGAGGGAGTGAGGAAAGTAGCCGAACATGGGGGCGTCGTTGGGAGAGTCCCCCGCAAAAACGACCTGATTTTTCATTTCATCCAGGATCAGCCCGAAGACCTCCTCGAAGAAGAGGCGCGTCATGGCGAGCTTGTCATAGGCTCCGAACCAGCCATTGACATGGATTGAACTGATTTTTGCCTGCGCCCCGGCCGCTAAGAAGCAGCGTACGATCTCCTCAACCTGGCGCATGTCAAGAGGGGGGACGTCTTCACAGAAATCGATGGCCAGGTCGGCCTCCCTGAAAGCCTGATCGGACGCCACACGGCAGCCCGGGACCTTCTTGAGGATTTTCCGCTTCAACAGGTCCAGTCTTTCCCGGTCCTGCTTCCGCTCCGCTTCCGGCTTCCAGTAGCGCCGGTGCATCTTTTTCAATCCCCTGTCATACCTGAAATAAAACGCGCCGTTCTCTCCCACCAGCCCATCCACCGGCCACATGCGCGCCATGTGGTCACACCATCCTGCCGGACGCCCGGTTATGGGAATGACCCTGATTCCCGCTTTCTGCAAACGCTCCATAGCCTCAAAAACGGTTGAGGTGAGGCGGCCGCCCGTGGTGATGGTGTCGTCAATATCGGTAAGGACGTACCTGATCTCTTTCCTGGAGCGGTCAGGGAACTGTTCAAATGGCTTCATGATTCACTTCATCCTCAGAGAGATCGCGGCACCCATCCGGCAACTTAGTGCCCAATCATTCTCCGGTAATGATGAGTTCTATGGGCTCCCGGTCTCCGTTCACCTTGACACGTGATCCAACGGGGGGAACCTCCCTGGACCGGAACCCTTTGATGCGTTCCATGATGGATGGTATGTCCTCCAGGGGAACGGGCGAGGCTGTTTTGACGGGGATAATTCTCGTCTTTTTCTTCGAGCTGAACTTCACGGTCGTTGTGATGACCCGCATAGGCAGAACCATCTCCTGGCGGGCAAATTTTTCCCCCCTCTTGCAGCCGGCCCCGGCAACCTCCGTGCCGTCGGTTTCCAGTTCGCAGCTCTTGGGGCAAACGATGCAGATATAATGTTTCAAAGGCTCGGGCATCACTTTCGATTCTGTTCTTTTCACTTTCAGGCCCCTTTCAGGAGATGGAAACATTTCAGGCGAGTGATTTTCCAAGCTCTTCCGCCTCCTTGGTGACCGAGTCCACCAGATCATGCACGAAATCGGCATTTCCTGCCAGGTATATGCCGGTACCGGCCTCGATTCCTGCGTCTATGAGCAGGTCCTGTTCCGGAACGAGTCCAACGGAAAAAAGCAGTGTATCGCAGGAAAGACGTGTTTCCTTTCCTGTCCTGTTGTCCCGGTACCGGATGGCCTCCACCCTGTCCTTCCCGTAAATTTCGAGTAATTCGTGTTCCAGATAAAGGGGTATGCCGAAATCATCCAGGCATTGGATCTTGTTCCTGATGAGACCCGAAAGATGGTCCATGATCTCCAGGACGGCGTGAACCCGCGATCCCTCCAGAGTCAAACGCCTGGCCATGATGAGCCCGATGTCACCGGAACCTATGATGACGGCGTTTCTGCCCGGCAATACGCCGTAGATGTTGATCATCTCCTGAACCAGACCCGCGGTGAATATCCCGGCGGGACGGCTCCCCGGGACCGTGAGCATCTCCCGGGTCCTCTCCCGGCATCCCGTAGCCAGGATGACGTTTTTTGCAGAGACCGTCACCTCGCCCTCCGGGCTTACAAAAGTCACCTGCTTTTCGGGTGTAATACGGTGAACAAAACAGGAGGTCTTTACCTCGATATCCTTTTCAAGGACCATATTCCTGTATCGGACGGCATACTCCGTACCCGTCAATTCTTTCTTGAAGTACTTGAGCCCGAAACCCACATGGATGCACTGATTGAGGATGCCGCCAAGCCTGTGCAGCCTCTCGAGGATCAGGATCTTCTTCAGGCCGGCCTCCGCCGCGCCCATGGCCACCGCCATTCCGGCCGGCCCTCCACCTATGATGATGAGATTGTACTGTTTATATCCCATATCCCTTGATGATCTCTGATCCTCTTCCTCGCTTGGTTATGGCTTCGTAAGCGATGCCCAGTTCTTCGGCTATGATGGCCATGATCTTCATGGTGCAAAAAGAGCCGTGGCACCGTCCCATCTGGCTCCGCGTCCGGAACTTGATGCCGTCCAGGGTGCGGGCGCCTCTTCGAATCGCTTCTTTGATCTCTTTCTTCGTAACCAGCTCACACCTGCACACGACCTCGCCGTAATCCGGGTCTTCTCTGATGAGCCGATTCCTCTCGCGCGTATTCAGCAGGCGGAAACGCGGTATCGCCTTCCGGGTGGCAATGTGGTTCTTCCTGGGAGTGAATGTCACTTTGTCGGCTAGCAGTTCCACGACCCTTTCGGCAATGGCCGGCGCCGCCGTAAGGCCGGGAGACTGGATACCCACCAGGTTGACAAACCCCTCCCCGTCTTCCCGGATGTGAAATTTTCCATTCGCAGTGGCGGGCCTCAATCCCGCAAAGGATGCTATGATCTGGTCTTCACGAATGGAGGGCACGATGTTCTGTATGCCCCGCAGCACCGCTTGTTTGCCTTTACGCGTGGTCGTGAGATCGTCCTTGTCGTCAATTTCCTCTGCTGTGGGGCCGATCATGGTATTGCCGTCGACGGTGGGGATGACGAGAATGCCCTTGGTCTTCTTGTGGGGGACGGGGAATATGATCCTTTGCGTCAGCCGATCCGCGTGCCGGTCCAGGATGAATTCCTCTCCTTTCCGTGGCGTAATTCGTGGCGCGTCGATACCGGCTAATCCCGATATCCTGTCAGCGGAAAGACCGGCGGCATTGATCACAAAGCGTGTCCGAATCTCTCCTTCGGTCGTGACCACCCGCCAGCCCCCCCCGTTCCTCTCGATGGAAAGGACTTCCTCTCCGCATCGTATTTCCACCCCGTTCGAAGCGGCGTTTTCGGCCATGGCATAGATCGCCTCGTAGGGGTTGATCACCGCCCCCGTGGGACCGAGGAGAGCGCACTCGATTTTCTTTGAGAGTTTGGGCTCATTTTTCCGAAGCCACTGGCGATCAACGATTTCAAGCCCCGGAATTCCGAGCCTTTCGCCGTTTTCCTTTATGCTTTCAACGACGTCCCTTTCACCGGGAAAAGCGACCACCAGCTCTCCCGTTGGAACGAGCGGAAATTCAAGCTCTTTTGCCATCTTCCGGTAGAGAACGTTGCCGCGGACGGCGAGGCGCCCTTTGAGGGATTCATAGTGATCCTGAAAGCCCGTATGGACGATGCCGCTGTTGGATTTGGACACGCCAAAGGAAAGCTCAGCCTCCTTCTCCAGAAGCACGACCGCCAGTTGATACTTGGCCAGCTCGTGGGCCATGGAAGTCCCGATAATCCCACCGCCTATGATAACAAAATCAATCACTTTAACCACCTTGTTCGAAAAAACGCCCAGGGGACATTTCATCCGCCCACTTCAATATCCGGTATGAAGTGGGCGGCGGAATGTCGGCTGGGTCGGTTCCAAAACAGGAATTATTACCAAAAATACTGTCGAGAAGTCAACAGCAATAAATCTGCATTACGCCCCTTTCAGCGCATGTCGCGGATGCGGATTTCCATATCCTTCCGGTCCTTGAGCAGCTTCAGGAGCTTTGACGTGTCCGTTTTGCCGTAGTGATAGGGGTAGAGGATCTTCGGCCCGAAACCCCTTGCAGCGTCCGCCACCATCTCCGGTGTCATGGTATAGGGCAGGTTCATGGGCAGGAAGGCGATATCGATGCCCTTCAACGCCTTCATCTCGGGGATATTTTCCGTATCGCCCGCCACGTATACCCTCTTGTCGGCAAAGGTCAGCACGTAACCGTTCCCCCTGCCCTTCGGGTGAAACGGTACACCCTCGCTGCGCATGTGAACCAGGTTATAGGCGGGCACAGCCTCTATTTTCAGCCCTTGAACCATCCTGGTCTCTCCATTGTGCATCACCATGCCGAACCCGAGCTTCTCTGCACAGGCGGCAGTTGTCACGAGGTCCGTTTCCGCCTTGGTGAGGATTTTGATGGCCCCTGGATCCAGGTGATCCTGGTGATCGTGGGTGACGAGGATAAGATCGGCCTTTGGAAGTTTGTTGTAATCGCCGTATTGCGACACGGGGTCCACATGGATGACCTTTCCTCCAAAGGTGAACATCAGGGTCCCGTGCCCGATCAAGGTTATCTCAAGGTTCCCCCCGGCTGTCGGGATGATGTCCCTCTGGTGCCCCGGTTGAGCGTTTCCCGCTCCGGGAAAAAGCAGGATTGCAAGCGTGCCAAAAAAGAGATATCTGGACATAATGCACCTCCTTGAATGGTGTTTCAAGCTTTTGCCATGAAGCTATGCTAAGACCTCTTTACTGTTTTTGCAATGCTCCTATGAATGGAACCGCAAAAAGTTCCTCCATGGGCACGATGATGGCTTCTAAATTGCAGTCGTTGACAGTCCGCACCCCCGATGATATCAAGGTATAAAATCCTTTTGTCAGGGGGAATGCCCATGGGAACTCAGGAAAAAACGGGCACAGTGAAGAGTCCAGATGGTCTGAATCTCTATTTCAGAAGCTATCAGGCTAAAGGCGAGAGGGCCCGCCTTGTGATCGCACACGGTCTCGGGGAGCATTCCGGGAGATACGCCAATGTCGTCGAAACGCTCCTTCCTCTGGGCCTGACCGTCCATGTCATGGACCTCCGGGGCCATGGAAAAAGTGATGGGCGAAAAGGCCACATTCTGGCCTTCAACGATTACATCATCGATGTCGCAGCGATGGTCGGTCATGCAAAAAAGGACATTCCTGAGGGGATGAAGTGCCTCCTCCTGGGGCACAGCATGGGGGGCCTGGTTGCCCTGGGTTTGGCGCTGCAATCCCCTGAACAGATCGACGGCGTCATCATCTCATCGCCCAGCCTGGGAATCTCGGTGAAGGTGCCTTTTGTCAAGCGGCTTCTGGGCAAACTCATGTCATCTCTCTTGCCGGGCCTGACCCTTAAGAACGGATTGGATACGGACAAGCTCAGCCACGACCCGGCCGTTGTTCAGGCCTATGTGACCGATCCCCTCGTGCACGACAAGGTGAGTGCCAGGTGGTTCACCGAGATCCTGCAGGCCATGGAAGAAGTGATGGGATCGGCTGTCGGGATGGAGGTCCCCATACTGATGCAGCTTGCCGGGGACGACCACCTCACCGATGTGAACGCCTCCAGGCGGTTTTTCGATCAATTGGTGCTCAAAGACAAGACCCTGTATGTTTATGACGGGCACTACCATGAAATTTACAA
>CAYUCJ010000077.1:0-10254 GCA_964443285.1 uncultured Desulfobacteraceae bacterium
TTATGGCGGGCGATGCGCGACTCGAACGCGCGACCTCTGGTTCCGGAGACCAACGCTCTATCCAACTGAGCTAATCGCCCCAATATAACCTCATCGACTTTTGTCGGGATACCCCTGATCTGCCGCTTACATCACTATTATTATCAGGTTTCGGAGTCCGGGTCAAGGATTCCGAGTCAACAGAAAAAGAGTGTAAACTTGACAGATTCCCACACGATCCTTATCCTCTAATAAAAGGAGAGAGCCTGGAATATCCGTGTTAGGTCCAAACGCTTGAACACCAATTCGGTATAAAAACAGGCACGCGACACAACGGTATTTTCGGGAAAGGGATTGATGGAAAATCAATCCGGACCTCTCTCCCTTAATCAAGCTGAAGGCCATGTTTTCCGCATGGCCTTTTCCTTCTCGGCTATCGTTGAAATCATTTAGAATATCAATTCATTAGAACTTTAAAAAATGTTGACACCAAAAAGGAATCGTGTTATCAGAATTCGACGTTCAGTTTCACTTAGGCCTCTCAATTTCTAACGGGGTACTGTCATGGAAAATGATGAAAAGCCTTTTGGCGAAAAGAAGATTGGTGAAGATGAACTCCTGGATTTCGAATTTGATGAACTCGCCAACGACTCCGGCGGTTCGGAAGACGCGGATCCTGATGAGGACGAGGGAATTATAGAGCTCGTTGACGTGGTTGAAAAGGGAGAGTTACCGTCGATATCCGAGACCGGAGAAATCGAAAGATATCTTGATAAAGATGAATCTCCTGGCGATTTGCAGGCTAACGAGACGGAAGCTGAAGAACCGTCCGAAGGCGAAATGGGGGATGAAGACTTGGCCGACTCTGAAGTCCTCGAGCCCATAGAGGATATTGAACTCGATTTAATTGAGTCGGAAGATACCCTTGCCATATCTGATGTGGAAGAAGAGGGAAAAGAGGAAAATCAACGTCTGGGATTGGACCTCGAATCCGCCCTCGAAACTCTGGACAGTTCACAAGACTCGGATGGAACGGTGGAACCACCGCCGAAGGTAGCCTTTGAAGGGGAAGATATCACAGAACTGGAGGAATCCGATCTGCTTCTCGGGGAAACAGAAGAGGAGATGGAAACACTCCCTCTAGAGTCGGAAATGCAACTCCCTGACGAGGATCTGAGCGCTATCCCAGAGCAGGAAGAAGGCACGCTTGAAGGCCACATTTCAGAGGAAGAGCCCGATTTTCAAGCTTCAACAGGCCTTTCAGAGGAAAAAATGGAGGCCATCGTTGCCAGAGCTGTTGGCGAAGCCGTGCGCGACTCAGTGGAAATCATCGTTGAGAGAGTGGCCAGGGAAACCATGACGGCCGTGGCGGAGAAATTGATAACCGAGGCCATCGAAGCCTTAAGAGAAAGCCTCGACTCAAATTCTGATTAGTCTGAACAAGCATTGAAATGCTTTCAAAACCTATTTGTCTCCAGGGGGTTGCTCAGTTGGCAACCCCTTTTTGGTAGGAAGCCGGTTTCGGCTCAAGCGGCAGCCAATGAGTAACGAAGGCCATAGAGGCATTGGGCCAAACCTGATACTCTTTTTCAGACGCTTTCTAAACACGCCGGAGGGAGCGTAGCTTCTGGAAGATGCCATTTGCCTGACTCTTGGGAGAACCACGACTTCGTTGGAGATCTGAGCACGTTCACGGTCTTCATCCGGGGTCGTGAGAGGGATAATACACAGCAGGTACGGAAAACCCAAAGCCCGGACCAAGGAGCGTTTGATTGATGAAAAAGGATAAAATGACAAAAGGTTACGAACCTGAAAACGTGGAAAAGAAGTGGTATGATTTCTGGGAAGAAGACCATTTGTTCCGGCCCGAAGGAAACTCCGCAAAAGAACCCTATTGCATTGTCATCCCGCCACCAAATGTCACCGGCACCCTCCACATGGGACATGCCCTTAACAATACGCTCCAGGATATCCTGTGCAGATATCAACGCATGAGGGGCCGCAATGTCCTCTGGCAACCGGGAACGGATCACGCGGGCATTGCCACCCAGAATGTAGTGGAGAGATTTCTGGCGTCCGAGGGTACGGACCGGCACGCTGTGGGTCGTGAAAAATTCATTGAGATGGTCTGGGAGTGGCGAAAGAAGTATGGTGGGCTGATACTTAACCAGTTGAAACGACTGGGTTGCTGCTGTGACTGGTCGCGAGAACGCTTTACCATGGATGAGGGGTTGTCCAGAGCCGTGAGGGAGGTTTTTGTCCGGCTCTATGAAGAAGGGTTGGTCTACAGGGGCGATTACATCATCAACTGGTGCCCTCGCTGCCACACGGCGCTGGCGGACCTTGAAGTGGAGCACGAAGACAAAGACAGCTTCCTCTACCACATCAGGTACCCTCTTGAGACGGGCGAAAGCTGCCTGGTTGTGGCAACCACAAGGCCGGAAACCCTCCTGGGCGATACCGCCCTTGCGGTAAACCCCGAGGACGAGCGTTATTCGGCCTTTCACGGCAGGAGCGTACTTGTTCCTATCCTTGAAAAGCCTATTCGGGTCATCCTGGACAAGTATGTGGATCTTGAATTCGGGACCGGGGCTCTGAAGATCACGCCCGCTCACGATCCCAACGATTTTGAAATCGGGGAGAGACACCAGTTAGACCGTGTCAAAGTCATCGACGAAAACGGGATCATGAACGGGGCCGCCGGACCCTACGAGGGTCTGGACAGGTTTGAATGCCGGGAAAAGATCCTGGAGGATCTGGAGAAAAAGGGATTGCTTGAAAAAATTGAACCTTATCGGCACGCTGTCGGGCATTGCTACCGTTGCAAAACCATGATTGAACCCCTTCTTTCCAAGCAATGGTTCGTTAGGGTTGCCCCTCTGGCGAAAAAGGCCATGGCCGCTGTAAAGGATGGAAAGACAAAAATATACCCCGTCACCTGGGAGGGAGTCTATTTTGATTGGATGTCCAATATCAGGGACTGGTGTGTGTCGCGACAGATCTGGTGGGGCCACAGGATCCCCGCCTGGTATTGCCAGAGCTGCGGCCACGTCATTGTGGCAAAAGAACAACCGGAAAAGTGCCCCGAATGTGAATCCCTGGATCTTGCCCAGGAAACCGATGTGCTGGACACCTGGTTCAGTTCCGCTCTCTGGCCCTTTTCAACCCTGGGCTGGCCCGATCAAACCGATGAGCTTCACACTTTCTACCCCACATCAGTCCTGGTAACCGGATTCGACATCCTGTTCTTCTGGGTGGCGAGGATGATGATGATGGGCATCCATTTCATGGGTGACGTTCCCTTCAGGGATGTCTATATCCACGCGCTGGTAAGGGATGCCGACGGAAAGAAGATGAGCAAATCCAAAGGAAATGTCATCGATCCCCTGGAGGTGATGGACCGCTTCGGGACCGATGCCTTCCGTTTTACCCTGGCCGCTTTCGCCGCCCAGGGGAGAGACATCAAACTCTCCGAAGAGAGGATCCTGGGCTACAGGCACTTTGTCAACAAGATCTGGAATGCGTCCCGGCTGGTTTTGATGAACCTGGACGAACAGCCTGTCCCGGAGAGGAACGAGGAGCTCTGTACGCTCCCCGACAGGTGGATACTTTCTCGGGTGGGACAGGTGGCTCGGGAGATGTCGGAGGCCCTCGAAGAATACCGGTTCAATGATGCTGCCGCGGCCTGCTATCAATTCGTCTGGCATGAATTTTGTGACTGGTATCTGGAAATGGCCAAACAGTCCATCTACAGCGAGGATGCTGACCTGAAGGGAAACACAAGGGCAGTTCTGTACGAAACATTAAAGGCCGTGCTGAAATTGCTGCATCCTTTCATGCCGTTCATTACCGAAGAGATCTGGCATATGCTTCCGGGATGCAAAGACAGCATCATGGTATCTGCTTTCCCACTCGCTTCAGAATTTGATATAGATAGAGAATCCCTTGCGGAAATGGATCTTCTGATGGGGGTCATTGCGGGGATCCGCAATATCAGGGGAGAGATGCGGATACCCCCCGCAAAAAAGGTCAACGTGGTATTGGATGTCCCGAGTGAGAAGAGTCGTGCCCTGTTGAAGGAAAACCAACACTATCTCCAGGCACTCGCCAAAGTGGACGCCCCTTTCATAGAGGCGCAGATGCCCAAACCGGAAGCATCGGCAACGACCGTATTTGAGGACATCCAGGTCCATGTACTCCTCAAAGGTCTCATTGATTTTGAAGAGGAAAAGAACAGGATCGGTAAAGAGATCAAGAAACACGGAAAGGACCTGGATGCGTCAAACAGAAAACTCTCGAATGATGCGTTCCTGGAAAAAGCGCCTCCGCAGATCGTCGAGGAAGTTCAGGAGAAGGTCAGGACCCTCTCGGCAAAACTGGAAAAGCTCAGACGGAACCTGGAGTTTTTTGACGGGATTTCCGGATGAGGCTTTTTTTCAAACCTGATTCTCCGATCGGCCGACGCCTTGCCCGGCAGATCACCCATATTGGCCCGAAAAGACCTGGGAGACAATGTCAAAGCTTCCCCCTGCCATAGAAATTGAAGACCTCTGGTTTTCCTTCGACAAAACCCCCATCCTCAAGGAGGTCGGTTTTGTCCTCGATCAGGGGAGCTTTATGGCCATCCTTGGGCCGAATGGCGGTGGCAAAACGACACTTCTCAGGCTCATACTCGGCATATTGAAACCCGACAAGGGGACCATCCGGGTGCTGGGGCTTAAGCCTGAGGAGGCAAGGAACAGCTTGGGCTATGTCCCCCAGAATACCGACATCAACCTCTCCTTTCCCATTTCCGTCTTCGACCTGGTACTCACCGGACGGCTGTCGCGTTCACGGATTGGGAGGCGCTATACCAGTGATGACAAGGAAAAAGTCAATACGATTCTCGAAAAAATGGGCATGTTCGAATACAGACACTTCCCTGTTGGGCAGCTCTCAGGTGGACAGAGGCAGAGGATATTTATAGCCAGAGCATTGGCCACGGAGCCTTCCATCCTCTTCCTGGACGAGCCGACGGCAAGTGTTGATCCGGAGTTCGAGGTGGGACTTTATGAGTTCCTCGAGGAATTGAACAGAGAGGTCACCATTGTAGTCATTACCCATGATGTGGGCGTCATTTCCAGGTACGTCAAATCCGTTGCTTGTGTCAATCGCACCCTGGTTTTCCATGGTGGTGGAAAGATTACGGAGGAGATGATCGATATGGCCTACCATTGCCCTGTGGATCTTGTCGCCCACGGAATTCCCCACAGAGTCCTTCCGGAGCACGAGGAGTAGAAACATGTGGGAACCACTTCATTACGAGTTCATGAGAAACGCCCTCATGGCCGGGGTCCTCGTAAGCGTGGCCTGCGGAGTTGTCGGCACACTTGTGGTTGTCAACAGGATTGTATTCGTATCGGGAGGTATTGCGCATGCCGCCTTTGGAGGAATCGGACTTGCGCTGTACACTGGGTTGCCGCTGAGCCTGGGGGCGGGAATTTTTTCCGTGGGGGCCTCACTCATTATGGGGGCCGTGAGCCTCAGAAACCGGCACCGCACGGATACGGTCATCGGTGTGATCTGGGCCGTTGGAATGGCGGTCGGCGTTATTCTGGTGGATCTTTCGCCGGGCTATCACGTGGACCTCATGAGCTATCTCTTTGGAAGCATTCTCGCTGTGTCCAAGTCCGATCTCTGGTTCATGTTGCCCCTGGATCTGCTCATCGTCTTGACCGTGCTGTTTTTTTTCAGGGAGTTCCTGGCCATTTCCTATGATGAGGAATTCGCCCGGGTGCGAGGGATCCCTGTGAACGCCCTTTATATGACGCTGTTTTGCATGATCGGTTTCTCGGTCGTCATGATTATCCGTATCGTGGGTCTCATCCTGGTCATCGCCCTTCTGAGTATCCCCCCCTACATCGCCGAAAAATTCACTTCTTCCCTGGGGACGATGATGGTGCTTTCCACCCTTTTCGGAATCCTTTTTACGATCCTGGGCCTGTGGATTTCTTTCAATTTCAACGTCACCTCGGGAGCGGCCATTATCCTGGTGGCCGGGGTGGCGTTTTTTCTTTCTCTCGCGTTTGATAGAGTCGGCGGATCAAACCTGACACCTGAAACCTGACACCTTGAGTGAAACTGAAGACTTCCTCTGAAGGCGAGGGTTCGCTTCCATTCCCCGATGGGACAAAAAAAGGATTGGGTATTCCCCAATCCTTTTTTCTCGACGTGCTGTCTCTGCGTCACTAGTATTTCATGTATTCCGGGGGCGTATTGGCAACGATATACTTGACAGCCTCATAAAGGCATTTACGTATGGCCTTTTCCATGGGGGTTTTGGCAAATGCTCCCAACCCGCCGCCCATACCGCCGCTGCCCGTCAAAACGGCAAGGGAACCGCCCAGATTCACATCCTTGGCCTCGCCTTCCACCCTTGTTGCCGAAAGGACTTCAGAGGTGTGGGTGTCGACGATGCGGATGTCCATGGCCATGCTTGATTTCTTGAATGCACCGCCTACGGCTCCAAATAGGGCACTGGCCTTACCCAGGATACCGCCGCCAAGGCTACCGCCGCCACCGGAACTGCCGGGCTCCCAACCGGTGATGGCACCCATGATCAGGAGATCGGCGCCCTTGATGCCGCCTTTCTTGACGCCGCTCTTATCCGTATAGCCTGAACTGGCCAGAGACATTTCCTGCTGCAGGGAAGCCATGTTCTGCCTCTCGAGAACCCGGTACCTTTTTGACTGAACCATGGTTGTGGTAAGCATGTCCCTGAGGCCGGTGGTATACCCGGAGTTTCTTGAAGAGGAAACGGTAATAGGTTTGGAGCCATACCCCGATATGGTTGTGGTACTGCTGCTTCCTCCCACTTTCCATTCAAAATTCGCCACAGCCACTTTGGCCTTGGGACCATTGTACGGGGGCAGTTGCTGTTCCAGTCCGGTATCCACACTGGCTTTGGGCTGCACCTGACTTTCCATACAACCGGTCGTTGCAAGAAAAAACATCGTTGAAATGGACGCTGCCAAAATAAGAAAGACCTTCTTTCGCATGCTTACCTCCTCTTTTTTGAGTTATAAATTTAAAAACTCACGGTTTCTCGACCGAATTTCTTGCTTATTTGTAGTTAGTCCTGCGATGTAGGTTTGTCAACCTAAAATGAAACCGTGGTACCTCCGCTATTGACAATGCAATTCACGTGCCGACACGGATTTGCCCTGAGAATGGATGCCCGGAGAAAGGGGTACGGAAATAGGGCCGAATGATTGGTATTGACATGGGTCGGGCTGATGGGGAATGATGAATGAATTTCAAAAGGACGGAGAGAGCGTATGAAATGGGACGTGTTCAGGCCCAGGGAAAAGACCAGGCGTGATCCCGTGATGGAGGCTATTGAAAGGCAGGCAAAGGTCATTGAGAAGACCGCACCCGCAAATTATCATCTTGAGCGTGAGCGGTACTATTATAACTACAAAATCATGCCTCTCTATCGGAAACCGCTGCTGAGTTTTCTCGAGGCCCTATCCAAAAGAGAGAGGTTGAAGCAAGATTCCGCCACACTGGCAAAAGAAATTTTTCTCACGCTCAAAGACTTCTATGATCCCAAGGGCAGGGCTGAAATGGAGGAGATTCTAAACGATCCTGGATTTTCGAGAAAATTCAAGATGGTCTATGTCTATTTCTACGGCGCTGATGCCCCGGTGATCCGGGATATTGTGGGGTCATCCGGATAATGACCCTGGGGTCTTGCCTCCACCCCATTGTTTCCCTCCTGGTCATTTCAAACCGTTACGGACGGGTAATGTTTCACGGCTTCATGCCGGCGGCCAGGGCCAGTCATCCGGTGTGGGGGATTCCAGGACAACATCCAGGGGCTTCGTCGGATGACGACAACTGAGCCTTTTTGACAACAATCCGATGTTTCTTGAAGGAAGGGCATAGGGAAAGCCGTATTTCAGGTCGCCGAGGACGGGGCAGCCCATGGCCGCAAACTGGCACCTGATCTGGTGATGGCGACCCGTGATGAGGTCTATTTCCACGAGGCTGAAACGGCCCCAGGTTTCGAGTATCCGGTAGGTAAGCTCCGCTGCCCGGCCGGATGGATCATGCGGCCCTGTCAGGATGGACTTGCTGCCGGCCCTCTTGAGAAAGACCTTTGATTCGCCTTCCGGGGGGCGAGGGCTGCCCTGCACGATCGCCCAATAGGTCTTTCTGATTTCGTGTTCTCTTATCTGTGCGGAAAGGCGGCCGGCAGCCTTCGAAGTCCGTGCAAAGAGCACCGCCCCGGCAACGGGCCTGTCTAAACGGTGGATAAGGCCCAGGAAGGCGTTCCCGGGTTTCATGTACTTGTTCTTCAGCCAGTCCTTTGCCCAATCCAGAAGTGAAAGGTCCCCGGTTTTGTCTCCCTGAATCAGCATGCCGGCGGGCTTGAACAACCCCAGGAGATGGTTGTCCTCATAGAGGATTTTTATCCGTTCATGATTCCTTGACATGACAGGGATGCTAGCCCAAAATGCAAAAATACGCAAAAAATTATCCTTTTTGGAGTAGAGCGCAATGCGACCCAGCCTCTCATCCATGATCCGGCTTTTTGAGCAAAGCGGTTTCAGCCTTTCGGCCGAGACGTATGAACTTCTCTGGCGCTTCCATCAGCAGATCCGAGAGAAAAACGAGGAGCTGGACCTCACCCGAATCAAGAACTTTGAGAACATGGTGATGAAGCATTACGTAGACTCCATCTACGTAACCAAGCTGGTATCGCTTCCTTCTCCGCTGCTCGATATCGGTTCCGGCGCGGGTTTTCCCGGGATTCCCATTAAGATTGTCCAGCCTGCCATCCACCTTATTCTCGCGGAAGGGAGGAAAAAGCGTGCCTCTTTTCTGGAGGACACATGCGGACTGCTTGGCCTGGAAGGGATCGAGGTCTACCCGCACAAGATTCCGGGCAGCTTTAACACACCGGTCGGTGGAGTGATTACGCGGGCCCTGGAAGTCATTCCAAGAACGCTGGAACGCGTTTTTCCCCTTCTGGCCCCGGGGGGAAAAGCGCTGTTCATGAAGGGACCCCATTGTGACGAGGAAATCGAGGGAGCCGGGGACTTGTTGAAAGGGGGTTACGCACTTGAAAAAAACATACCCTATACGCTCCCGGGAACGCCTCATGAGAGGCGCCTTATTGTCTTCAACAGGGAAAAAAAGATGATTTCCCTTGGGGTTACCGGGGATGTGCCCGTTGAGGAATCAAAGGCAGGGAATCTTCCGAAAGACAGTCATTCATCAGTTCGCGGGCAGAGAACGGAAATAGTCAGTTCGAATAACCCGAAATTCAAGACGTTTCTGAAATTGATGAAAACCAGGGGCATTCGAAAACAAAGGCGCGCCTTTCTGTCGGGGGCGAGACAGGTAAGAGAAGTGCTGGAAGGGTTTCCAGAGGAATGCACAGGAATCGTCTATTCCGATCCGGGAACCATCCCGGAAGCGGCTGGATCCTTACCACTGCCCCTCTACCGGCTTCACCCGGAACTCTTCCGGCAGATTGATATTCACGATACTGGAAAGGCCCTGCTTCAGATCAGAGTGACGCCTTTCAAGGAGTGGAGAGATGAGGAGCCCCTCTCCGGGTGCACGCTTTTCATCCCCTTTCAGGACCCCCGAAACGTCGGGGCCGTCATACGCTCCGCCGCCGCGTTCGGCGTTTCCGGGGTAGTCGTCCTGAAAGAAGCCGCCCATCCCTTCCATCCCGCATCCTTGAGGGCAGCGGGGAGCACGGTTTTCAGGACCGAAATCCTGAAAGGACCTTCACTTGAGGAGTTGGAGGTCAAGAATGTCCCCTTGATTACCCTTTCACCGGGGGGAAATGATCTGGCTTCCTTCAAATTCCCTGATACTTTTTGTCTGGTTCCCGGCCTGGAAGGGCCCGGGCTACCCCACAGGCTCAAAAAAGATGACTGCCTGTCCATTCCTATGATGCCGGGAGTGGAGTCACTCAATGCGGCAACGGCAACAGGTATTGCACTCTATGCGTGGAAGAGGCTTAGGGCACAGGGCGTAAGGCTTAAGGAAAAAACATAAAAAAATTGAGTGCATTGAGCGGGATTTCTCCCTATGCCTTAAGCCCTATGCCTTATGCCTTTCTTACAGTGCATCATCTCCCGTTTCTCCTGTACGAATGCGAATGGCTTCTTCCAAAGGGAGTACAAATATCTTGCCGTCACCTATTTCGCCTGTTTTCGCTCTGTCCTGGATGACCTTAATGGCTTCCGGTACAAGGGATGAGGGCATCACGACCTC
>CAYUCJ010000078.1:0-10197 GCA_964443285.1 uncultured Desulfobacteraceae bacterium
AGCGAAATCTTGGACGATCACTGAATTTGCTTTGGAGTTTATAGACCCAATAAGGATGATTTTGTAAAAAGTCATCATCGTGCCCATGGACGGGCACGCAAATCAATGGGGTACATCGTAACCCGTTGATTTGTAAGGAAACCGAAAATGACATTTTTCGGTTTCCGCGAGTAAAAAGTCCAGGGACGGACTTTTTACGGTTCCATCAATAAGGCATGACTCAATAAAAAAAGCCCGTTCATTTGAACGGGCTTGAATATTTTGGCTCCCCGGGACAGACTCGAACTGCCGACCCGATGGTTAACAGCCATCTGCTCTACCAACTGAGCTACCGGGGAACAATCGTATCGCGTTTTATCCCGATTTCATTGGGGTGCTGTCTGTTGCCCACGGGATAACTGAAGTACATAGGATATCCAAAAGAAACTTTTTCGTCAATGAAAATTTCAGGGGAATTACATCCTTATTTTTCAAAGGGTCTTGGCAACTCATTTGGGCTCAGAGGTGCAATGTCGGTCCCGGTGTGTCAGGATTTATGTAGTGGGGCTATTCAGCTGATTTTTTCCATGGCGGTAAGGAGGGGGCCGAAGATCTCGATAGCGAGGGTACGGAAGTGGTCGTCAAGGGGATCCACCTTCCCGAAACAGAGCTGAAAGTAGTCGTCTTCGGATTCTCCCGAGTGCGGCTGGTAAGGGTTCCCGGTCCACCTGGCCCTGGCATTTTCCAGGGCAAGGGCTACGGGAAGTTTTTTCCCAAGATGCGCTTTTGCGTAAGCGAGGGACGTTTCGGGAAAAAACGGCAGGGGCTTTTCAAGACCCTGGAGATAGATTTTGCCCAGGCGTTCGAGGAGTTCCCGGGACGAATCCACCGGTGAATAGATCCAGCAGCCGTCAGAGGCCAGGAGGGTGCTTGTCCCGGCCCCCTCCCTTTCGCCGGTCTGATGGATGAGGAGGTGCTTGATCCAGAGGGCCAGGTGATCCTTTGCCTTGGCTGTGGCGTAACGGTACTGGACCAGGCCGGTGGGGCGGATACCATCGATTCTCCCCTTGACCAGCAGGCCGCTGAGGTCAATCTCCGGTTCCAGGGAATGGGCCGGCCCATTCCCGGTCCGTTGCCGGACCTCATTCGCAAAGGCTTCCACCCCCTCGTTTACACGCTCAAAAGTGCATTTCCCGGCCATGCCGTGAGGCAGCCGCCCCTCTGCCTTCAAGACATGGAAAAGAGAACCAGGATCTCCCCCCGCCAGGACTTCCCCCAAAAGCCGCTGTTCAAGGAGGTATTTTTCCAGGCCTTCCAGTTCAAAAGGCTCTGTTTCATCGAGCCCCGTGTCTGTCAACCCCAGGGTGATGCCTAAACGCTCTTTCAGAAAGAACCTGGCCGGACTGCTGAAAAAGGCCGTCAAACCGTTCGGGCTCAGCGTTGTCCACGCATCCCCAGGGGGAGAGATCCCGGTCGATACAAAGGCCCGGGGTGGACTGGAAGGGGAAAGCTTCCGCATGGCCGCATCGAGATTTTCCCCTGAATAGCTGAAACAGGTCCCGCTTCCTCTGAAATAGGCGGGACTGAAGGGTTGGAGCCTGTGTTTCACCACGAGTCTTTCGTGCACATCTTCAGCCGGGGTCCCCGGAAATTCGAAGTTCTCTTCAAGGTAATCCAGGAGTTCACTCACGAGGGAAGAGGGGGGGGCCGAAGTGTTATCCTCCACACTCTGCCCTACATAGCTGATATAGAGCAGGTCCCTTGCGGAGAGAAGGGCTTCCAGGAAAAGGTAACGATCGTCGCTGCGGCGGGAACGGTCGCAGCGCATTGGGTTACGGGCCATGAGGTCAAAGCCCAGCTTCCTGCTCCGGCGGGGATACGCGTCGCTGTTCATACCCACCATGCAGATAACCTTGAACGGTATGCTCCGCATGGGGAGCATGGAGCAGAAGGTGACGCCTTCGGTCAGGAAACCCGTACCATAGGACTTTTTGTCCAACTGTTTGAGAAAGGCGCTTTTGAGGGCGTCCAGGGGAAGGGTCCCTGAGTATCCCGAAATTTCGGCCTGCTCCCTGAGATCGTCCAGTGAACGTCTGATTATCTGAGCGTTTCTCTCCCACTTGCCTTCCTCTGAAAAGAGGTCATCCAGGATGTCGAGAAGCGTTTGAGCCCATGCCTGGATAGTCTGCTGTTTCCCAAGAACCGCAACGTGGGCCATGAGTTTTTCCACGAAGGTCACAAACCGGCCCAACACCTGGGCATTTTCTCCTTCCACCTGGTCGAAGGGGAGGATATCCCTGAAGATCCGCCCGGGGCCGGAACCGGGCATGGCATAGCCCAGGAGGAGCCTGTCCAGGCCGAAACGCCAGGTGTTCTCGGCGCAGGGTGGGAGGCCCAACCCCTGCCTTTGCGTACCATCCCGGCCCCAACGGATTCCGCTCTCGCTGGTCCAGCGGCGCAGGGCTGACAGGTCCTGCTCACTCAACCTGAACTTTTCGCGGACGGGCTCACATTCGAGGACGTTTAGAACATCTTCAGTCGTGAAACGACCCTTAATGAGTTCCAGGACAGCCTGGAAGGACTGGAACAGGGGGCTTTCCGCCACCAGACCACGGTCGGCGATGCTGAAAGGGATACGCGTTTCTTCACTCTCCGGGACCCCGAAAACGGCCTGGACGAACGGGGCGTAGATCTCGATGTCCGGCGTCATGACGAGAATGTCCCTCGGCTGAAGGGCTGGGTCGCCCTCAAACATGGAGAGCAACTGATCGTAGAGGACCTCCATTTCCCTCATGGGCGTGTGGCAGGAATGGAAGCGAATGGATTGATCTTCGTCGGATACGGCGGCCTTTTCAAGTCCCTCTGCACCCCTGTCCCGAAGATTGAGTACGTCGACCTGGAGGGCCTGGAGGAGATTCCCGGGTTCAGGCACCCTGAAATCCTGCTCTTCTTCACATTCGAGCTCCGTGACCACGGAAAAGAATTCACGGGCGAGGGTCCCCATGGATGCCAGGAGAGTGTTTCCTTCCTCCAGGTGAAAAGATCCCGATTCATCCCCGTCCTGCCCGGTTTTCCTGAGGAATGCCTTTCTTTCCCGCTGGGAGAAAATCTCTCCCCAGTATTCCCTGCAGGGGTTCATGAGAAAAAGATGGACCTCTGTGGCTTTTGAAAGTGCAGAGAGTATCTCGAGGTGAAAAGGGGGAAGCGTGGAAATACCGAATACCGAGACGCGTTCCGGAAGCTTCAGAAAACCCGGCCTTTCTTTTTCTTTAAGGGCTGCGACCACTTTACGGTGCAGGGCCGCCCGGTGAAGGCTCCCGCTTTTTCCCATGAGCCGTCTCCAGAGCATGGCCTGCCAGTGTCCTTCCTCGCCCTTTCCCCAGGAAAGGACGGTATCGGGCCGAAAAGTCAGATACTGATCGAACAGGTCGGAAATAACGGCCGCAAGCTGGTATTTCTTGAATTCGCCCCTGACGCCTCCCAGGTAAGAACGGATCTCCTCAAACCCGGATTGTTCTGCGCAGCCGGGAAGCAGGCCAAGAATTTGCCAGGTCATGATGGCAGGATCGAATAAGGACCTTTCCGGGAGTTCTCCCAGGACACTCTGAAAAATGTCATCCACGAAGGCATTGGGAAAAGGAAACTGGACATTGGCACAGACCCCGTGATGGGTGGCGAGCTGCATCCTCAGCCATCGCTCCATGCCTCTGCTCTGGACCACGATGACCTCTTTTTCCAGAGGTGAAGACAAAGGGGCTTCCAAGACCTCGGCAATTCGTCTTCCGAGGATCTCCATGCGATTGCTGGTATAGATTTTCAGGCCTTTTTTCATTGGTTTTTTTGATCAAGAAAGATGGCTTCGTAAAGCGTCCACAGACGGACTTTTTGTGATTACATCAAGAAAGGGTCGTACCGCTTTTCACCTCTTTATCTTTCTCCTGATGAACCGGCCGATCGCAAGCAACACCAGGAGGATCAGCATTAACACGCCAAAGGCGGTCCAGGTGACATAGGTCCCGCGTTTGAGCAATCTGTAAGGATTCAGACTGGCCTCGATGACGTTCCTGCCCAGCTTGCCGCGGTATTTTTCCGGTATGTTGGGAATTCCGTTCCCGTTGGTGTCCTTGAAACTGCCGATGTATTCCATGACGGCCTTCCATTCTTTCAATTCCTGGATGCCGGGCGTCTTCCTGTCGGCATCCACACGCCGGGTTTTCAGGTCCTCGACGGGCCGGCCGTTCTTGTCTTTAGGCACGATGTCCAATATGTGCCAGGTGAAGTTGCCGACGATTTTCAGGAAAGTCGCATTGTAGATGTCCGCCACCACGTGCAAAAGCCTCTTGTTGGAAGACGAATAATCCAGCGGTGCGTAGCCCTCCTCATCATTTCCCAGGCGGATGTCCGTAACCCGGTCAAAAATCATCCGATAAGGATTGTAAGTGAATTGCAGGCCTGAAATCTGCAAAAAGTAATCGCTCCCCTTGAGGGGATAAATACTCGTCAGGATTTCCAATGCCTTTTTCAGTTCGGACGGATAAACATAGATGGATATGAGCGGATATCCCATGGTTTCGGCTTCATCAAAACCGATTCCCAGCGGAATGGCCCGGAAAACGTCGCATACCGCGATCTTTCCGGTTTGACCCTTGCCGATGGGATCTCGGATCACGCCGTTGGAAATCACCGATACATCCACCTTGTTGCCCGATTCGCCGTTCGAACGTTGGCTTTTCTGGACGTCCCATCTCAAGGCGTCGGCAATGAGGTTGCCCAGGTTGCTTTCCTCTGTCGTGATGGTCAGATCGAAAGGGGTTTCGGCGATGGTTTTTTTGAACGCCCACCCATCCGCGGAAAGGACGTCACGATCAATTTGATCCTCGAATCCCTGAATCTGTTGCGATATTTCGGGATCGCCCTTTATGGTGTCATTGATAGGGATCACCCGGTAGCTTTTCAGGGACACTTTTCCTTCGCTCAACTTCACATCGAGCACTCCCAGCTGCTTTCCGTACTCCCAGGCCTGCACAATGATGGCGCCGTTCACCAGGATCGGTTTGTCCAATTTGGTATGGGTATGGCCGCTGATGATCACGTCGATCCCCTTCACTTCCCGGGCCAGATTTTCGTCTTCAGAACGCTTTTTGTTCGGAGAAAGCCCGCTGTGGGACAAACAGATCACCACATCGGCCTTTTCTTTTTCCCTGAGGAGCTTCACCATCTTCCTGGCGCAAGAAACAGGGTCCTCAAAATGGACCGGGGAGGCGAAGGGGGCCACCTCTGCGGCATCCTTGCCCATCAGCCCGAAGAATCCGATGCGGGTGCCTTCGACTTCCATGACCCGGTAGGGCGGGACAAGACCCCCGGAAAAGACCTTTTCCAGTTCATCGTCAGCAGGGTCCCGGGGGTTGAAGATAGCGTTAGAGAAGACGACATCGGGCATCTGTCCAAATCTGTGGGCGGTGGTCAGGATGCGCGCAAGGCCCTCTGGTTTCAGATCGAATTCGTGGTTCCCGAGAGTGACCAAATCATACCCCATCATCTTCATGAGCCTCAGTTCAAAGGCCTGTTCTCGACTGAGGAGATGAAAGAGGGATCCCATGAGAAAATCCCCCGCATCCAACACCAGGACGGGATTCCGGCGATTGCTCTTGACGGTCTTGATGGCGGTGGCAATTCTGGCCCACCCCCCGAGGGTATGGTCGTCCCCGGTGACATCGGGTGTGTAGTCCAAATTTGAGGGTGCCCCGAGAAAATGGGAGTGCATGTCGTTGGAATGTATGATGGTCAATACCTTTTCGGAAGCGCTGGAAGGATGGGAAGAAAGGGAAAGCGTGATCAGAAAGAACAGGACGGCCATGCGTTTCATAGTGGAGCCTCCTTTCAGGGTCACGGAAAAAGGGGATCTTTCAGTGGAAAGTCTATGTAAAGTGCCCACGCCAGTCAAGGAAAAGGCGTAAGGTCTCATTTTCTCCTCCGCCAAGGGGCTGTTGACACGGCCAGCCATGCCGACAGGGTTGATGACTTTGTAAAAAGCTGGTTTATGCCGCAAGCGGCAGCCTATGAGCAACGAAGGGGAGGCGTCCTGACAATCTTTTTCAGACCCTTTCTAAACAGGCCGAAGGGGATGGCCGCCTAATCGGTGTTTAACGCTACGCGGTAGATTCGCGTGAGGTTCATGAGCAGTAAACCCCAAATAGCCGCCCATGTCGAAGCCCTGTGCCAAGTGCACTATGAGAAAGGGTCCGAAAAAGACCCTCAGGCCCCCTCCTGAGCTCTGTTGAGCAGAGCGACTTCGTTAGAAGTCACCATCGTGCCCATGGACGGGCATGCAAATCAAAGGGGGTGTCTTGCAACCCCTTTGATTTGGAAGGAAACCGAAAATCACACTTCTCAGTTTCCGTGAGTAAAAAGTCCACGGACGGAGTTTTTACGATTCCATCAGGGTTGATGGTCACAAAAAAATGAGCAGGCTCAGACATTGTATTCAAGGTCGAGCGTTTTTCAACCGATGCTTATCCGTAGCGGCTTCAACTGGAGGGCCGCGTTTCTGCCAGGTAAAAATTACTGGAGGTTCATGCACAGGTCGGAGCAAAGTTTTGATAAAAGCACCCAAAATACTCATCGCAGATGACAGTTCAATTATCCGCAGGCTGCTGACAAGAGAGATCGAGGAAATGGGCGCCCGGGTGACCCAGGCGGAAGACGGGCAGGGTGCGTTTGACCTGGTTTGTTCTCAAAGCTTTGATCTTGTCATTTCCGACGTGGATATGCCCAACATGGACGGTTTCTCCCTCTGCCGGAGGATCAAAGAGAATTCCGAGACCAGGGCCATTCCGGTCGTAATTCTGAGTTCACTGGACTCGGACCGTGACATCGACAGGGGTTTCGAGGCCGGGGCTGCGGCCTATGTGTCCAAATCCAAGGCAAAAAGCGAGCTGCAGGAGACCATTCGAAAGGTCATGAAGGATTTCAGCTTCCACCGTGACCGCCTGATCCTTGTGGTGGACGATTCGAAGACCATCAGGACCCTCGTGAAAAACGGTCTGGAAAAGGAGGGTTTTCAGGTCCTGATGGCGGAGGATGGAAGAAATGCCCTGGAACTGATGCGTTTGAGACCACCGGATCTGGTTTTGAGTGATATCGACATGCCGGGGATGACCGGGACAGAGTTATGCAGGGCGGTTCATTCCGATCCGGAGCTTTCCGCCATCCCGTTTGTGGTGATGAGCGCCAATAAAGATCGGGCCGTTATGCGGAGGATGCTCCAGTGGGGTGCGAGCGCGTACCTGGTCAAACCGTTCAATCTGGAACAGGTGGTGATCACAGTGGAAAAACTCCTGTCGGATCACTATCTCCTCCTGCTCAGAGAAAAAGAAAGGCTGGATGCGGACCGAAAAATGATGCTTGCAAGCATCAAGAGCCTCGTCGTTGCCCTTGAAGCCCGCGATCCCTACACCCGGGGACACTCTGAGGCGGTCGCCATGCTTGTGACGGAAATGGGCAACCATATGCAACTGCCGTCCGATGACATCGAGGCCCTGGGGATTGCCGGCAGGCTGCATGACCTGGGTAAGATCGGCATCCCGGACAGCATCCTCCTCAAGCCTTCAAAGCTGACGCCTGAAGAGTTCGATCGCATCAAAGACCATCCGGTCGTGGGGGTCGCCATACTGGGTTCCATTCCCAGTCTGCAGCATGTTCTCCCCACCATCCACCACCACCACGAGCGTTTTGACGGGGCGGGCTATCCTGACGGATTAAGGGAGGAAGAGATCCCGCTTTGGGCACGGATGATGGCAGTTGCGGACACCTATGATGCCCTCACAAGCGATCGTCCCTACCGCCGGGGCATGGACCGGGAGAAGGCTCTGAAAATTATCCGGGAAGTTCGCGGGAAACAACTCTGCCCCCAGTGTGTTGATCTATTCTGTGAAATCGCGTCGGATTTTTCCGATGGAATGATCCATGAGAAAAAAAACGAGATGAAAGGGTGATGGCTTCTAACGAAGTCGTGGCTCAGGCGCCTTTGTAATTTAAGGGAGCAAAGACCTCACATTTTCTGCAAACCATCATTTTTTCACGCCAGTCCCTTTGGATCGCGCCGGCGCAGATGGTCCCGTTGATGAACCAGCACATCTTGCCCGCCCGGAATTCCCAGGCCGGGCATTTCTGTTTCTGTTCCGGAGGACATTGGTTAACCTGCCAGCACTCTTTCAGCTTTTTCCTGTTTTCCGGTCTCCTGGCGTAGAGAAACAGGATTTGGCGTTCCGCGTGCATGGGAACGCGCCGCCACCCCTGTTCATAGCTGTGAATGGCTTTCAGGGAAGTCCCCATCAATTCGGCCATTTGTTTCTGGGTTTTGTCCATTTTTTTCCGATAGTAAGAGAATTCGTCCTTGGTCATGCAGGTCTCCCGAAATCCGATGATTTTCTGTCGGAATTTTGACTATTTTCATTGACAAGGTGGAATACCACGATGTAGTATATCTCTTGCGTACCTGAGCATAATACAGATTGAATGTAAAAGTAAACCCGTTATGGCGTTTTTAGAGCCATTTGTGGGTGGACCTTGTCCTTCTTAAAGAAAACCGGATGAAGAGTGAAAAGATGAAAAATGATGAAGTCCTCCTTTTGAACAGGGTGAGAGACAAAACGTTTATTTCAGGCATGTTCGGGTCCATTCAGGCGAAAACATCTTCATACTGCTTCCAGTGTAAGACCTGCACCAATGGCTGCCCCATCGTCATGAATTTTCCTGAGAACCCCAAAGACAAATTGGACCTGCTTCCGCACCAGCTCATGTATGCCGTGAGGCTGGGTTTGAAACAACCGGCAATGGAGTCGCGAATGCTTTGGGCCTGCACCGAGTGTTACATGTGTACGGACGGGTGTCCCCAAGGCGTTGCGGTTTGTGATGTCATCTATGAACTGAAAAACCTGGCCATGATCGAAAGAAAAGACCTTATCCCGAGGGGTATCCGCCTCTTTGCCAATACCCTGCTGGACAACGGTCGCTCGGCAGAGATCATGGACTGGGAGAGGGAAGAACTTGAATTGCCCGAACTGAGTGGCGCAGGTGATGAAACCATGAAGGAGCTCTTGATCCAGAGGGGTTTGGCTGAGATCATCGGGCAGAAGTCATGATGACTTCGCAAAAAGTCATCACCGTGCCCATGGACGGGCACGCAAATCGATGGGTTGCCCTGTAACCCATTGATTTGTAAGGAAAGCGAAAATCACACTTTTCGGTTTCCGTCAGTAAAAAGGCCACGGACGGACTTTTTACGATTACATCAAGTCATAGTAGGGAAAAAATGAAAAAATATGCCATTTTTCTGGGGTGTTCCATCCCCGCGCGCGTGAATCATTATGAAGCTTCGGCGCGCATGGTTCTGAAAGAGCTGGGTGTCGAACTGGTCGACCTGGAAAACTTCAGCTGCTGCGGACCGGTACCTTTACGGTCCATATCCTTTGAGATGTTTCTCACTGCCTCAGGTCGCAATCTGGCCGTTGCCGAGGCCGAGGGGCTGGATATCATGTGCCTCTGCAGTGGCTGCTTCAGCAGCCTCGTTGATGCCAACCATCACCTCAAGAATGACCCAAAGCTGAGATCGGATATCAACAAGAACCTGGAACCTTTTGAAACGGGATATCAGGGTGGTATCCAGGTGAAACACTTTCTCCAGGTGCTGCATCAGGACGGGGGCCTGAAAAATATCCAGGAACGGATCACACGCCGGTTCGACGGCCTCAAGGTCGCCACCCACTACGGGTGCCATTCCATCAGACCGAGCGCGGTGGTGAAATTCGAAGACAACCGGCCGCCGCGAATGTTTGATGAGCTGGTGGAAGCGGTGGGGGCCAGCAGTGTTCCATGGAAATCCAAGTGGGCCTGTTGCGGCGGGCCCTTGCTGGGGGTCAACGAGGCAATGGCCATGGATCTCTGCCAGAACAAATTATCCGACGCAAAGGAATGGGGGGCCGATTGTCTCTGCACGGCCTGCCCCTTCTGCCAGGTGCAGTTCGATACCATCCAGGCCAAAATCGCCTCGGAGAGAAAGAAGGCCTTTGACCTGCCCTCCATTCTCTATCCCCAGCTCCTTGGCCTTGCCATGGGGTTGGACAGGGATCTTCTGGGGGTGGACGCCAACCGGCTTTCCCTGGAGAGGATCGAAAACTACGGGTAAAACACCCTCAAAAGTCTCTGCCTCCTTGGAAA
>CAYUCJ010000079.1:0-10181 GCA_964443285.1 uncultured Desulfobacteraceae bacterium
TAAGTGTTGCACAAGGATCGGCTGCGGAGCTGACACATAAACCGTAAACCGTGAAAAACAGTAGAATGAGGAGGCTTTGAAATATGCATCGTCTTTCTCGGTATATGATCAGGTTGGGTGTTGTGGTATTTCTCTTGGGAATGACCGGGGTCTGCAGCGCGGGAATGGTGGTTCAAGGGGAGAAAAATATCGTGATGAAGGGTGAACCGGTGGCAACCGCCGTGGCCACGGGGGGCAAGATGGTCTTCGTGCTGATGAGGCGTGGAACAGTGGAGATCTATTCGGATACAGGCGATCTGAAAGGGTCACTTAAAGTGAGCGGGTCAGCCACCGATATCGCCACAAACTACCGGGGTGACAAGCTGTATGTCACGGAGAGTGCCACCAAGAGCATCAAGATTCTGGATCTGGATTTCATAGCGGAATTTGACATACAGGGGTCCCCATCAAAGGGGCCGGAAAAAGCGCCCATTACCATCGTGGAATTTTCCGACTTTGAATGTCCTTATTGCAGCCGATTGGCGCCGGTGATCCACAAGATTTTGGAAAAATATCCGGACAAGGTCCGTCTCGTTTTCAAGAACTATCCTCTCATCAGGACCCACAAGATGGCTATGAAAGCGGCAATAGCTGCGCTGGCAGCTCGGAAACAGGGAAGGTTCTGGGAATACCATGACAAGCTGTTTAAGAACCATAAGGAGCTTTCCGACCAAAAACTCCTCGATATTGCCAAGGAGATGGGGATTGATATGGGGAAGTTTGAGCTTGACAGGCGCGACCCGGAGATTGCCGGCTTGATCAATCGGGACATCAAAGAGGCGAAAGCAAGCAATCTCACAGGGGTGCCCACCCTCTTCATAAATGGTCACAAGCTGGTTGGAGGGAGCATGTCCTCCATATCGGCCGCCATCGAAAGGGAGTTGCAAAGAATTTCCAACAGGAAGAACTAGACATTCGTAAACATTCGTTGAAGAGCGCCCAACCCGGGAGAACAAAGATGAGCAAGGCATGGTTTGTCTTTTCATGCGGATTGATAGGGGCTTTTTGGCTGGGGACCTGGCCTGCAACTGTTTTGTGCGGACAGGCGCCAATGGTGGAGAAACATATCTTTTCGCCGGCGGCGGACCAGAAAGGAACCCCATTAGAGGATAAGAAATCACCCGTGGTCAAGCAAATAGAGCGGGAGATCATATTCACCGGGGTGATTGGTTCACCGCAGGGCCGACGGGCCATGCTGAGTGAGAAGGTCGTGCGGCAGGGAAAGAGACAGCCGGAGCTTTATAAAGAGGGTGATGAGATCAGGGGCATGACCATTAAAAAAATCGGCAGCAACTTCATCGTCCTTGCGGCCAAAGGAAAAGACGTGAAATTGAACCTCTATCAGGGAACGAAAATGCGTCCGGCGCCTCCTGCCTTGCCGGCGATCGCAGGAACGCCTGTAACTTCGTTAGGCGGCCAGAAAGCGTCGTCTTCCACAGTGGCAGGGAAGAAGCCTGTACAGCCGGTACAGAAATCGATGACGCCGGGCAGTGCCCGGAAGCCCACCGGCGCACAAGTGGACTCCGGTGCAAAGGGCCAAAATCCCGCACCCTCGGCGGAAAAGCCCGCGCCGAAGCCTTCGAATCCGTTTCTAGAAGCGCTCAAGAGGGCGGCCAGAGCGGGGGGAGCAAGTGGTGGTGGGGCCCCATCCTCTGCTACCAATAGCTTTCTCGAAGCTATAAGGCGGGCGCAACAGAAGTGAGACAAAAAAGGGGCCTGATTTTCATCCTAAGACCTTGTGCTTCGGCATACAAGCACAAGCACCTGCTGAAGGAGTTCCTGTCCCGTGACATCAGAGGCAGGTTTGCCGGCTCCGCGGCGGGGATTTTGTGGACCTTGATCAACCCGGCAGCCAATATAGTCGTCTATATTTTTCTCTTTTCCCTGGTCTTGCGCATCAGGGTGACAGCCCAGGAAACAGGAACCGACAGCTTTATCATCTTTTTCCTCTCCGGGATATTCCCCTGGCTCATGTTTTCTGAAGGACTTTCCCGTTCCGTGGGTTGCCTGGTGGAAAATGGTGACCTGATCACCAAGGTCGTTTTCCCGATAGAGCTCTTGCCGTTATCAACGATACTCGCCACATCAATTGTAAATGGGATCGGTATGGTGTTTTTTCTGCTCTACCTTATCCCTGCGGGCTTTTTGCATGTCACCTGGCTCATGCTCCTTGTTTTGATTCCTGCCCAGGTCGTTTTTACGTGGGGTCTGGCAAATCTTCTCGCTGCGGGATGCGTGTTTTTGCGCGATATTCGTGAACTACTTGGCATTCTTCTCCTGCTGTGGTTTTACGCCACGCCGGTCATTTATCCCCTCTCCATGGTTCCGAAAATCCTCCGGCCCATTATCGAGCTGAATCCCATGGGGGCCTTTATTTCCCTTTACCGGGACATCCTGTTGGTCCATCGCGTTCACTGGCATCTTTTGATGTTGTCCGGTTTTTTCTCCATCTTATCATACGTGCTTGGATCTTGGTTTTTTGTCCGTGCCAAACCCGCTTTTGGAGACGTGCTTTAAGATATTTGAGGCGATTGCCATGCAAAAGGAAATGTATGAGTATCCCGAAGAGATCATCCTGGAGGTCACTAACCGGTGTAACCTCAGGTGCAGGTACTGCCATTTTCATGGTATGGGAGCCTTTCCCAGACGTCGGCCGGGAGATATGGAAAGGAAGACCTGGGAGAATATCCTCATGCAGATCCGGGAGTGGACCACCCCTGTTACTCTTATGGCGCACGGGGCTGGGGAACCCTTATTGTACGCTGATTTGCCCGGCCTTCTCCAGAAAGCCAAGGAGACCCCACATCTTTCAATCGGCTTCATGACGAATGGGATGCTCTTGGATAAGACCTGGGCCGCCAGGCTCATAGATTTGCAGGTTGACTGGCTTGCCTTGAGTATCGACGGCGTTGTGCCGGAGACGCATGATTTTTTTCGGCGCAATGGAGACCTGGAAAAGATAGAAAAAAATGTGATGCAGCTCATTGAGGAAAAGGAACGCCGGGGAAGCGATCGACCGTTTCTTCACTTCAACATGGTGGGATATCCTGAAATCCTGACCCAGTCACTGGATTATGCAAGAAAATGGTTGTCCCACGCACAAGACGTGACCATCTCGAAATTTCGCCCGGTTGGCTCCCGGAGACTCTGGAATGGTACCTCCCCCGTTCGCGAACGTCCCTGTCCGTTACTCTATCGGCAAATGGTGATATCTTATGATGGAAGGGCGGGGCTCTGCTGTGAGGATATCAACTTGGACGTTCCAATGGAAGACGCCCATAACGCCCCCTTGCAGGAGACATTTCGCAACAGCACGAGGTACCGGCAATACCGTCAAGCCCATGAGAAAGGGCGCATTCAAAATCTTCTGTTATGCCGGGACTGTGACATCTGGGGCGGCGATATCCCCCTGAACAGCGAACAGATTGAATTGAACGGCATGACGGTTAGGAAGACCTCTACACCTGCTTTTGAGTCCTATCAACGTATCTCCTCTCCTTCAATGCCGTGTACGCAATAGAAGCTCGAAATGTCGGCAAGATATATCGGCTCTACCAAAAGCCGTTTCACCGGTTGAAGGAGGCCCTGTTACGGAAACCTCTCTATCAACCCTTTGAGTGCTTAAGCGAAATCTCATTTTCCGTGCTTCCCGGGGAAAGCCTGGGAGTCATCGGAGACAACGGCGCCGGGAAGAGCACCCTGCTAAAGATCCTGGCAGGGACCCTCACACCAACCTCCGGGGAATTGACAATAAACGGCCGTGTGGCTGCACTCCTGGAACTGGGCGCCGGTTTTCATTCGGAGTTTACCGGCAGGGAAAACATCTATCTCAATGCGGCCCTCCTGGGACTGAGCCAATCGCAAATAGCGGAGAAAGAATCCGCGATTGTGGATTTTGCAGAGCTGGGAGAGTTCATTGACCGGCCCCTTAAAACGTATTCATCGGGCATGGTAGTGCGGTTGGCTTTTTCAATCGCTACGAGTGTAGACCCGGATATCTTGATAATTGATGAGGCCCTCAGCGTTGGGGATCAATATTTTCAAAAAAAATGTGTTGATAGAATCGTGTCATTTCGAAGGCAGAGGAAGACTATCCTATTTTGTAGCCATGCCATGTACCTGGTCAATATTCTGTGCAAGAGGGCAATATGGCTTCACGAGGGCAGGGTCAGAGAACAGGGCGTTTCCACCCGGGTAACAGCAGCGTATGAGAATTATTCAAGGGAAAAAACGGCGGCAACACCCCATGAAGAAAAGGACCTTCCCGAGTCTCCTCTCCATATCAGATCTATCAGCCTGAATGGCCGTACCGCCCCGATCAGCATCCCTTACCAGGCGGATCTCAATGTTCTTCTGGAATTCGAAAGCCTGGAAGATATTCCTTTTTGGGCGGCAGTGGGGATTAAACGGAATGATGAGCTCATATGCCATGCAGTGAGTATGTCCAGGCAATTTGCCACGCCGCTTTCCGGAAAGGGAAATGGCAGGATCCTTTTAACCTACCATTCTCTTCCTTTGCTATACGGAGATTATAGAATAGTAGCGTCGTTGCTGGATTCATCAGGAGTACATTGCTACCACACAAAGGAATCGCCTTTTTTTTCCATCATCCCTCCCAATGAGTGGACCAATGAAATGGGGCTATTAAGTCTGGACTGTGAATGGAAGATTCTTTAGAGATCGGTTGTCTGAGGGTAATGAAAGATGAAGATTGCCTATTTGCTTGAGAACACTTCGTTATGCGGAGGAGTAAAAGTGGTGTTTTCGCAGGCAAGAGAACTTTCGAAAAGGGGCCATTCCGTTGAGATAATTTCGCGCGATGAATATCCAGCCTGGATAGATGATTTGGTGCCGTACAGGCGACATGATCCCCTTGACCGTGATGTCTTGCGACCATTTGATCGCGTCATTGCCACCTTTCCCAAGTTGATTATGGGGCTTTCTTCATATCCTGATATATTGGAGAAGCTGTTGCATCTTGTCCAAGGCTACGAAGGCGACTACCTGGAAGGGAAACCTTTTATCGGACTTATTGAAGATTGTTATTCCCTGCCCATACCGAAGTTGACAATATCAACGCGTCTTGCAGAGCGCCTGGGAAAGATGTTTCCGGGAAAATCATTCCATTCGATAGGCCAGGGTATCGACCATCGTTTTTTTTCCCCTTCCGGGGAACATGCTTCGGCGGTGTTGAATCCCGTTGAGAGAATCTTTCTCATCGGACCCTTGCACATTTCGATAAAGGATATCGCCGTTGGTCTGCATGCATATAACCTGATTCGGAGGGAATATCCTTCTCTGAAACTGGTAAGAATATCTCAGATCAATACCCGTTCGGAAGAGGAAGAACTCATTGGTCCCATAGAGGACTACCATGTAAACGTAAAGCCAAGAGAAGTGGGAGAGATAATGAGTTCCGGAAAAGGCGTCCTCATTTCACCTTCGGGGCCGGGAGAGGGATTTGGATTGCCGGTGCTTGAGGCCATGGCAACCGGTATTCCCGGTGTACTCACTGCCATCCCGAGCTACCTGGCCTTTTCGGATCCCTGCGATTATGCTGTCTTTGTCCCCCACAACAATCCCAAGGCAATGGCTAGAGCTGTTTGCCGCCTTATGAAAGATGATAGAGAACAGAGGCGCCTGATTCGGAGAGGGCTCGAGGTTGCCTCCCTGTATTCATTTGAGAAGGTGGCAGAGAATTTGGAAACCGTTTTTCTGAGGTCGCGACCAAAATGAGAGACTTCGCCCGTTCAATACATAGGGATCCATAATGAACCGAAAGATCACCATACTCTGGCCTAAAGAGATTCCACCCGAGATCGAGGAGGTACGATTTTCTTATGGCTTTTGCCGTCGCGTGAGCAGGAAGCTCTGCAAGGAAACCCTGCTGACTGCCCATACTTGGATAGATGCTCCTGTCGACAAGTATAAAGAGCAGATATCCAGTCCGGCAACTGGAGATATGACTCTTGTAGTTGCTGATCCGGAGATAGTCCTTTCTCCGGTAGCCGTGGGGAACATGGCAATAGCTCTTGGTAATGGTCACACAGCCTGCGGGCCGGTATATAACCAGAGCGAGTTCCCGTCCCAAATCGCGCAATTACCCGCCCCGTACGTGAATATGGCTACTTATCGGGAGTTGGTAGGCGTTTTGTCGCAAAGAGAGGAAGAGAGGCTCGTTCCCGTTGATGCCTTGGATCCTTCATGCATTCTATACAAAACCGAATATCTGAGGGACCTTATTAGAAACGGATATTCGCTGGAGGGGAAAGGAAAGGCGATTGTAGATAAAAGCTCTCTTATCCATCGTTTCGGTGAGTACTATAATGGAAATCGAGAAGATCTAATACGTCTTGTGCCGGAGGAGGTCAAGGAGGTCTTGGATGTCGGGTGCGCTATGGGAGGGTACGGCAAGAGACTGAAGAAGGAAAGGCCGGATGTTGTCGTAACAGGCGTGGAGACCAATGCTCTTATGGCCAATTTCGCAAGGCGTTATTACGACAAAGTGATCACTTCCCTCATAGAAGATACGAATTTCCCCGATAAATTTGACCTCATCAACTGCGGGGATGTCCTGGAACATCTCCGGGATCCTTGGAAGATGCTGAAATGTTTCTATGATCTGCTCAGGAAGGGAGGCTTCCTTGTTATGAGCACCCCTAATGCGGCCCACTGGTCCATAGTGCGGGATCTGCTCGAGGGGAGATTTCAATATATCCCGGTAGGCCTCCTCTGCGTGACCCATATTCGCTGGTTTACAGAATCTTCCATGCGGGATGCCCTTGAGGACGCTGGTTTTGTCGTCGATCTTCTGGAGAGACTACAACACCCTGCAACCCCGGAAGGTGAAGATTTCATCCGGCGGATATGCAAGAGCGGTTGCGGAAACGAAGAGTCTCTCCGGACAAATGAAATCATAATAAGAGCAACAAGAAAATGAAGATCACCGCAATAATTGTAAACTATTTTACGTCCGCAATGGTCCCCCCGCTTTTAGATAACCTTTTTGCCGACCCTCTTGTCGCGAATGCCGTTGTGGTGGATAACAGTCAGGAACTGACCGAAGATATTGTCGCAGGATATCCAAGAGCTGAGGTGATTCGAAACACCCGAAACAGGGGGTTCGGAGCAGCGGTGAATCAGACGGTCGTCCATTCAAGCGGGGAATGGTTGCTTGTGATCAACCCGGATGTCCGGCTTTGTCGTGGATGCCTTGAGGAGCTGGTGAGCGCTGGAGAAAAATATGGGTGCCCGCTGCTTGGACCCCGTCTTTACTGGGACGAGAATTTTCAATTCAGATTGCCTCCCGCAACAGGGGATTGCCTCTGGATTGACGCGGCAAATGATGCGGCAGAGAAGTTTCATCTGGATGGAGAGCTTTTTTCATTCTACTGGATCCTGAGACACCAGCGATTTTGGGAGGCGGAAGAAGCCTTTTTTGAACCCTTTCTGACCGGCGCCTGCATGCTTCTCAGAAGAGAATGGATTGAGTCGTTGGATTTCAAAGTCTTTGATGAGCGCTTCTTCCTCTACTTCGAGGACACCGATTTGTGTGCAAGGGCAATGAAAAGCGGCATTCGGCCGCTGTGTGTACCTCAGGCCGTGGCGATACACTATTGGGACCAATCGCCCTCCCCGAAGAACAGCAAGAGCAGTCTTATGGCGAGTGCCCATGAGCGTTTTGTGGACAAGTATTACGGGGAAACCAGATTCTCTCCGTTGAAATCCAGAACGTATCAATCTCCAGGCTTTGACCTGGGAGAGACAGGGAGCCCCCCCACATTTTCGACAAATACGGCATTGAACGATGAGCCGCTCTATTTTGAACTTGGAATGAATCCCTACTTCGTGCCTTTTGCACAGGCATCTTTGAGCACGAACAGCTTTGGGTTCCCTCCTGAGATCTGGTCAAGGCTCGGAACGGGGACCTATTATGGGAGGATTCGTGGCCCTGTTTCAGGGGCTGTTGGGATGTGGAAATGGCAAAAGTAGTCGATTCACCCAGGGGAAGGTTCGTTATTCGTCCTTATCAGGAAAGCGATGAGGAAGGAGCGCTTTCTCTTTGGCATGCAGCCTTCGGCAAGGAGATGAGCCATGATCTGTGGCGGTGGAAATACCTGGCAAATCCGTACGGCCAACAGATGATGCTTTGTGTAAGTGAGACGGGACAACCGGTTGCCATGTACGCAGGTATCCCCTACAAGGCCAATTTGCGGGGAAAGACGGTACGATTTTCACATCTCGTAGACAATATGTCCCACCCGGATTTTCGCGGGGTCATTGGGGGACGGAGCGGTCTTTTTGTACAGACAGCCGAAGAGTTCTTCAATCACTATGGAGGGTCAAATGCATCCATTTTCATTTATGGCTTCCCCGGAAGGCGCAATTTTCTGCTGGGAATACGGATCCTCCAAGGGAAAGAGCTCCCCGGCGGTGCTTCCTTTTTGAGAGCAATGGCATCGAAACTGGAGGAGAACATCAGGCCTTTCCGTGGAACAATAGTGAAAATAACGCCGCCCTTCGACATTCTCGAAAGGCCGTTCGGAATGCATGGGGACTTGTATCCCTTTGCAGTGATGCGTAACAGGGAATTTCTGGAGTGGCGTTTTGGAAAACATCCTGAACGCACCTATGAAATCTGGGTATACAGATCGAAGTTCGGCCGACAAATCAGGGGGTACGCGGTGCTTTTCCTTGAAGCAGCGAAGGCCTACATGGTGGATCTGGTCGCGTCATCCTCCGCGAGGGAAGTGGGGGATTTTATGGCGCGGCTGGGCCGCGTTTTGACTGATCGAGGAATTGGGACACTAGAGACATGGCTCCCTTCCGGGCACTTTCTCCAACGCGGTCTGTTGAATACAGGATTCAATGCCCTGGAAGAACCGCTTGGCATTGTACCTGCCGCAAGGATATTTGATTCGTCACTTTCCTTTGACTGGGTTGCAGCGAACTTATTTTATACCATGGCGGACGGCGATGTATTCTGAAAGGATGATCTGCGGGCAAGTTGTTACAGGTCGAGGGCATCGGCTATTCGATCTTCCTGCGGAAAAGAATGAACATTTCATCACCCAAGAAGGGCGTAATGCCTCTCAGCATCCGGTTGATCCTGTTTATCCATCCTGCACCTCGTTTGGAGAAGATATTCTCATCGCCGAAAGCGTCGGCGGTAAAATAGGGATTTCTCTCAAAACAACAATCCGCAGTCTCGAAACCACATGATTCAAGGAGGGAACGCACTTCTTTCGCAGTGAATTCCCGAATATGTCCCCAGGTTTCTCCAAACTGCGGGGTACCGACGGGCGGATTGATCGAATATCCCATGACAAAACGGAAGACATTGCCCAACCGATAGAGATTAGGCGTCGAAATGATGAGTTCTCCGCCTGGAACCAACACTCGCGCCATTTCGGAAACAAGCCTGGGGACGAGATGGGGAGGCAGGTGTTCAATGACATCGCAGCAATAGACCTGCTGAAAGCACTTTGATCGAAAAGGCAGGCCTTGGCAGAGGTCCTGGAGCACAAGGCCGACGCCTCTTGATTCCAGGAACCGGCGGTAATCACTCTTAGTGACGTACTTCCTTGAGGGATGCTCCGTTGCCCAAACGGGTCCGTTGCTCAGAGCTGCCAGGCCTGCCGCCAGAACACCATAACCGGCACCGATTTCCAACAGCGGCGCCTGTATAGAAGCAATAGATGCGATCCGGTGGTAATGGCGGCTCCATACCGACAAAAACCTGTCGGTGAGATCCGGCAGCGGTTCGCCGTAATCGATTTTGGATGCCTCTAGGATAAGCCTATGCCAAAAACTCGTATCTGTCATTTGCAACTTTATATAGAAGCTCATATTCTGGGTCAATGGAAAAAACAGTATTTGACATAGTGGAAGAAGTGAACCGAGGGGATGAAAATACAACCCAAGAGCACAGTCACATCTTACCTTATGAACGGCTGCTTGATTGGCGAAGTCGTCTCTGTGAGGGAAAAGAATGTTAAGAGAAGAACATGAAATAATTCCTTATCAGGCGATGGACCTCACCGGAAGACGTGTCCTTGTTTTTTCGCCTCACCCGGATGACGAGACCATAGGCTGTGGTGGAAGCCTTGCTATTCACACGAGAGCTGGAGACCTCGTAAAAT
>CAYUCJ010000080.1:0-10162 GCA_964443285.1 uncultured Desulfobacteraceae bacterium
ACGACCGGATCCTGGAAGAGAAATCCTACGAGCGCGAGCTGTCAGGCCAGGAAAAAAAGAAGGAAAGTTTCCGACAGATGATGCAGGCCAGGCATTTTTTGAAACGTAAGTTCGGAAAGATCTACATCCGCTTTGCCAAGCCTATTTCCCTCAAGGAATACGTTGAGAAGACCGGGAATTCCCGGAAATCCATCAGCCAGGAACTGGCCTTCAGTATCATCCGATCCATCAACAGGGTCTCGCTGGTGACCCCGATAGCACTGGTCGCAACCGCCACACTAACCAAACACCGACGTGGATTCAAACCATCCGAACTCCTCTCCACGGTGGAAACCATTCTCGCCTTTCTGGTACATGAAGAGAGCCCGGCTGTTGCCACGCTGGCCGAACCCGAAAAGGCCGTGAGAGAAGCCTTGTCCCTCATGACATCCTGGAAGGTGCTCAGCTCATTGGAACCCCTGGAGGACGAAGAGCCCTATTTCTTTGCAGACGATGATAAAAAGGGAGAACTGGCCTATTACAAAAACAGTATTATCCATTTTTTTCTGCCTTACGCCTTTGTGGCTGTTTCCCTTCTGAGCAGCAAAGAGGAAGCGGTCAGCCGGAGCCATATTATTGAAGATTACGAGTTCCTTGCCCACCTCTTCAGGAAGGAATTCATACTTGAAGATACGCTGGAGCCCGCCGAGAAGATTCGTCGGGTCCTCGTGTACTTTCAACAGGCGGGTTTTATCAGGCCGTTCTCAGATTTGAAGGCCTTCGAACTCACCAAACTCGGGCTTGACAAAATGCCCATCTGGAGCAATCAAGTCAGGAGTTTCCTGGAATCATACTGGCTGTCGACCAAGGCTTTGCTAGATGACAAAGGAAAAACAACGAAGAAGACAGAGCGTCTTAAACGTATAAAAAACCTTGCGACAAGATTCCAGAAGATGGGCCTCATTGAATTCCAGGAAGCTATTTCCCTGATCAACTTCCAGAACGCCCTGAGTTTTCTGGAAGAAGAGCTCCTTTCAGTGAGGAAGGAGGGGAAAACCAGCCTGGAGGGCCCCTTGGAAAACCTTTCTCATCTCAGTAGACGAATATACGGACTGTCCCATTACATCGATTAGCCGGATCAAACCAGGCTGTACTCCGCCTCCTTGAGTTTCGCCTGGGCCGCCGCCAGTCTGGCTATGGGAACCCGTAGCGGGGAACATGAGACATAGCTCATCCGGATGTGGTGGCAAAAACGAATCGCCTCCGGATGCCCCCCCTGTTCTCCACAGATCCCTATCTTGATATCCGGATTTGTCTTACGCGCCCACTCGGCGGTAATCATCATCAACCGTCCGACGCCTTTGATGTCCAGCACCTCAAAGGGATTGTGCTGCAATATGCCATTGGCCTCATAAAGGGGCAGAAATTTGTTCTCCGCATCCTCCCTCGAGAAAGAAAAGGTGGCCTGGGTCAGGTCGTTGGTTCCGAAGGAAAAGAACTCCGCCAGTTCAGCCAGACGGCCGGCGCGCATACAGGCCCTCACGACCTCGATCATGGTACCGAATTTGAAAGGCACCTTGATCTTGAAATTCTTCTCCACCGAGCGATGAATGCGGTCCACGTAACCATGAACCCACTTGAGTTCCTCAAGCGTACAGACCTGGGGAACCATGATTTCCGGTGTTACCCTTCCACCCTCCTTGAGGTGTTCTGCGGCCGCCTCCAGCACCGCCCGGATCTGCATGGCATAAATTTCAGGGTACGTGATCCCCAGTCTCACACCCCTGTGGCCAAGCATGGGGTTGATCTCGGAAAGAGCACGTACTTTCTGCAGCATCGTTTCCCTTTCATCAATCATAGGTTCGTCCAGGTGTCTGCTCTTGAGTTCTTCCAGTCCCTCGGTGATGACCTCCAGATTTGCCGCATACTTGTCGTGAAGCTCGGGATCCAGCAGTTTCAAGATGGGCGGCAGGTCGGCCATGCCGTCCACAGTCTGACGCAATTCCCTGAGATGATTGATTTCCTCCACCAGTTCATCGGCGGACGGCAGGAATTCATGGATGGGTGGGTCCAAGAGTCGAATGGTTACAGGCAGGCCGTCCATGATCTTGAAAATATCCCTGAAGTCCTTTCTCTGAAAAGGCAGGAGGCGATCCAGGGCATTTTTTCTTTCTCCCGCGGTATCTGCGAGGATCATTTCCTGGACGATAGGCAGGCGTTTCGGCTGGTTGAACATCCTTTCAGTCCTGCACAGGCCGATCCCCATGGCCCCGTATTCCTTTGCTTTCTGTGCAGCATCAGGGGTGTCCGCATTGGCCATCACCCCCAGTTCGGCAATATCGTCCGCCCATTCCAGGAGCACCAGCAGATCTTCGACGAATTCCGGCTCAATGGTGGGAACCCTACCCAGGAAAACATATCCCGTGGTACCGTCAATGGTGATCAGGTCGCCTTCACGAAGTGTCGTTCCCGAGATCACGGCCTCCCGTGTGGCCGGATTGATCATGATGGCCTCACATCCCGACACACAGGGTTTTCCCATGCTTCGCGCGACTACGGCCGCATGGGAGGTCTTCCCTCCCCTGCTGGTTAGAATTCCCTGAGAGGCGAAAAAGCCGTGAATATCTTCAGGTTTTGTTTCTTCTCTGACCAGGATAACTTTTTCTCCCAGCTTTGCCTTTGATTCTGCACGGTCCGCATCAAAGACCATTTTGCCGGACGCTGCCCCGGGGGAGGCCGGGAGACCTTCGGCCAGCACTTCCACTTTTGCCTTTGGATCAAGTCTGGGGTGAAGCAACTGGGCCAGCATATCCGGCTGGACACGGAGCAATGCCTCTTCCTCGGAAATAAGACCTTCATTAACCATATCGATGGAGGTCTTGATGAATGCTGCTGCATTCATCTTACCGTTTCGGGTCTGGAGGCAGTAAAGCTTGCCTTTCTCGATGGTGAATTCGAAATCCTGAACTTCCCGGTTGTAGTCTTCCAGAGTATGCCGCAACCCTTCCAGTTCCTGATAAACCGCAGGCATCTCTTTCCTCAAGGCCCTGATGGGTTTCGGGGTTCGGATACCCGCAACAACGTCCTCTCCCTGGGCATTGACCATATATTCTCCGTAAAGACGGTTCTCTCCAGTGGCCGGACTTCTGGTGAACGCCACCCCGGTTGCACTGTCATCCCCCATATTTCCGAACACCATGGTACAGATATTGACCGCTGTGCCGTTCGCCATCTCACTTGTAATGTTGAATTCCTTTCGATAATCCTGTGCCCGTTTTCCCATCCAGGATTTAAAAACAGCCTCAACTGCTATTTCCAGCTGGACATAGGGGTCCTGGGGAAAGGCTTCGCCAGCCTCCTTGGCCACGAGGTCCAGGAAGAGATTGCAGGTTTCCTGCAAAGCCTTTGCACTAAGTTGAATATCAACTTTAGCTTTATATTGTTTCTTGATCTTATCGAATATATTATCGAATTTATCTCCATCTATTTCCAGACCTACCGTGCCGAAAAGCTGGATGAGGCGACGGTAGGCATCATAGACGAACCTCTCGTTTCTGGTTTGGGCGATAAGCCCCTTGACGGTGTCGTCATTGAGGCCCAGATTGAGAATCGTGTCCATCATGCCGGGCATTGAAATGGCAGCACCGGATCTCACGGAAACCAGCAAGGGTTTCCGGGCTTCGCCAAAACCTTTCCCTGTCTTTTCTTGAAGTTGATCCATGGCCTCCCGGATCTTCTCCATCAGTTCAGGAGGAAGCCCTTTTTTCTTCTGGCCCAGGTAATCCAGGCATGCCTCGGTTGAAATAACGAAACCGGGGGGAACGGGAAGGCCGATCTGCGTCATCTGGCAGAGATTGGCCCCTTTCCCGCCCAGCAGTTTCTTGTTTCCGCCGTCACCATCCTCAAATGAAAATACAAACCTCTTGGTTGTCATAGGACACTCCTTTTAAGAAAAAGTTGCGTTGCGAGATGTTTACAGTTCGGTCATTGTCTTTTCAAGAATCTTCGTTTTCGCTCCTTTTTCTCAGATATTCAAGGAGATAGGCAAGGCCGAACAAGGCGACACTCAGTCCCGACACAAGATAGACTGATATATTCCTAAAGAAAAAATAGGCGATAAAAAGGGCAAAGAGGACGGAAATGACCACACGAACGGCAAGGATAACAGGTGGTGACACGATGGGGCCCCTCCATTCAAGTTCTCTTAAAAGGTATGACTTTTCCCCGGGCAGGTGCGTCTTTTGCGCGCCCTTCGAGTTCCTCCCCTTTTTCCCGGGAAACCCGCTTGACCTTTTCCAGATGCATGGTCTTTCCGCCCATGGTAAACGGTTCACCGTCAATGTAGGGGCCTCGAAGGATCCACGTAACGGTCTGTGCCGGAAGGGTCAGCAATTGGAGGGTCACCTGGTACCAGTCTTTCTTGACGTCCGTTTCAATATTCTCAATCCTGGCGTAAACGGCCGGCTTGTCCTCGTAGTAAACCAGGACCACATCTCCTTCTCGACTCATCTTTTCATCCTTTTCCATTTCATTCACTGTCCTTCAGTACGCTGCCGGGGTCTGACCTCAGCTTTTCAAGCTTTTCGTCAAAACCCTTGCCCAGATCAACACCCATCTGCTGAGCGCGTTTCTTGGCGTGGAGGCCGATGTTGCGGCTGTCAGCGTAAAAGGCATCGTCCTGATGCGCACTGGGGTCGAAGCCGGCCAGACGATCACCCTCAGAGACGTGATAGGAGACCCGGGAGATGAGCTTTACCAGTCTGTCTCCCCCACACTCGGGACAGGTCAGGCCAGCCTCTTCTTCCTTATTCAGAAGGAGGCTCTGGAAAATGGTCGGGCAACGCGAACACTTATACTCATAAATCGGCATGATACTGTTTTACCCCATAACGCGAAATTCAGCTGTTCTTAATAAAACCTTTCCCTGTAATTCTTGCAAACATAATGTGGAGGCGTGGGGAACGCGTTATCCGCCCAGCTTTTGCCCGCCCCCTTCCCCTGCCCCACGTCTGGCCCAAGATCGCTGAAGGTGCAGACATTGGATTCCGCGCTCCTGAGCAGGGCCGGTTCATTGTCACCTTTTACGACATAGTGTTTGCAGTTCCAGCAGCAGTCCTTGGCCATGAATCACTGCCTTTTTAATATATTGTGAAAACGCGGTCACAAGGATAACAGAGGCGCCTTGATAATTCAAGCACCGGATAGCCATTCAAAACACTTTTCCACTTCCGAGGATAATTCCCTTGACACTCTATCCCACCTGTGGCATGAAAAAAATTTCACAATCAGTGGCGGGTAAAAATACCGCATACGGGAAAAATAGTTACTTCAGGCCGTTCGACGCAACTGCTTTTCTCTTGCGTTTCTGGCTGGTTGTATTATGTATTATTGATGACATTTTGCAAAGTCATCAATTATCAAGAGACTTCAAGAAATATCAGGAGACAAATGCTATGAGTCAAGAAAAACCCCGAGGGCCTGTGATGGTGATCGGAGGGGGCGTGACAGGAATTCAAGCCGCAACGGACCTTTCCGCTGCAGGGTTTCGGTCTTATGTCGTGGAATCATCCCCCACATTGGGTGGAATGGTGCCCAGGCTTCACAGGCTCTATCCCCTCTGTTCCTGCTGCAAGATCGACCAGAGGATTGTGGCCTGTGAACAGGATCCAAATATCATCCTCATGCCGAATACCCTGATACAAAAAATCTCAGGGAATGCGGGCCATTTCAGCGTGCTCCTCACAAAAGACGGAGGGGAAGAAACGGTCCATGCGGGCGCCCTGATCCTGGCTGCAGGCGTGGAGCCTTTTAACCCCGTCGATTTTGAGGCCTATGCATACGGACGGTTGCCCAACGTCATCACCAGTGCGGAATTCGAGCAAATGCAGAAACCTCTCGGCCCTGAGCATGGCCAGGTCAGACGTCCCTCTGACGGCGCTATACCCGCAAAGATAGCCTGGCTTCAGTGCGTGGGTTCAAGGGATATCAACCACTGCGACGCCCCTTATTGTTCGTCGGTCTGCTGCATGTACGCCCTGAAGGAGGCCCGCAACATAAAGGCCTGGAACGGCGACACAGATACAACTATCTTCTTCATGGACATGCGTACCCATGGCAAGGGATTTGAACACTACTTCAACCAGGCCCTAGACGATGGGGTTGAGCTGGTTCGCAGCAGGGTACACTCTGTTGAACCCGTTCCCGGCAGTGATGATCTCCAGATTTCCTATGCCGATGAATCCGGACAATTCAGGCGGGAAGTATTCGATCTTGTCGTTCTTTCAGTGGGCCTCAGACCGGCGCGGGGGGCCTCCACCCTGGCCGGTGAACTGGGCCTGGAGTTGACTGAAGCCGGCTATGTGTCGACCAGCCCATTCCTTTCCTCCGCGACCAATATCCCCGGTATTTATGCCTGCGGGGGCATCACCGGACCTTTTGATATCTCGCAATCCCTCATGCAGGCCAGTTCATCTGTCTCCGAGATCGTCTCTTTTCTGGATCCCGATCCCCCTGCCCCTCCCAGGATCTACCCTGAACCGTCCGCCCTGCTAAAGGAATCTCCCAGGATTTTCCTGGCCTACCATCTCTGTTCCGGAATGGATGAGGGGTTCGGCAAGCAGATAGAGATCTACGGGGAATCCCTGCCTGATGTCAAAGTTGTCTCTTCGGTTAGTGGAGACCTGGTAGACGGCCTGGTCGAGGGCCTTAAAAAAAGCGAAACCAACCGCCTTGTTTTTGCCAGCTGCACCCCCGTCACCCACAAGTGCCTTCTCGAAGAAGCGCTCAGGCTCGCCGGTCTCAACCCATATCTTTACGAGATGGTCGACCTGAGATCAGTTGACCCCCAAACCTCGGGCACACAAATTCGGGATGCGCTTCGAATGGGGGTTGCGCGTGCCGCATTTATTTCCGCGCCCCGGATCAAGCACATCCCGGTGGAAAAACGGGCCTTGGTGGTTGGAGGGGGTGTTGCAGGGCTGGAGAGCGCCCTTGCCTTGGCGCAATGCGGTTTCCCGGTCACCCTCGTAGAGAAGGGGAAAAAACTCGGAGGTCACGGCAACCACGTGAGATGTACCTGGCAAGGCCGGGATGTTCAGGCCCACTTGAAGGGTCTCATATCCCGGGCCGAAAAAAATGAAAATATCGATCTTCTGCTGGAGACCACGGTGAAGGAAACGAACGGATTCGCCGGGAGCTTTCTGACCACGGTGGGCAAGGGAGGAAAAAGATCCGAGGTCGCCCACGGCGTGACGCTCCTTTCTGCGGGTGCAAAGGCTTTCGTGCCGTCTGAATACGGGTATGGTGAAGCCGATAATGTATACACGTGGGAAGAATTGAGCGCCAAGCTGATCGATGCTCCCGACACCCTCACGAGAGCCGACAGCGCCGTCTTCATCCAGTGTGTCGGTTCCCGTGAGCCGTCCCGTCCCCACTGCAGCAATCTCTGCTGTACTTTTGCCGTTCGAACGGCAGTCGACCTGAAGGCCAAGAACCCCGGCATGGATATCTATATCCTCTATCGGGAAATGCGCACCTTCGGTGAAAGGGAAACCCTCTACCGGGAAGCGAGGGAAAAGGGCGTTATCTTCATAAGGTATGATCTGGATCAAAAGCCCGTTGTGGAGCCCTTGGGAGAAAAAGGGAAATTGAAGGTCACCGCCTATGACCTCATTCTAGGTCAATACATTGCTATCCATGCAGACTTCATTTCACTCCAGACGGGGATTATCCCCGAAAGCAATGCGGGACTGTCCGAACTGTTCCATGTGGAGCTGGATCCCGACGGTTTTTTTGCCGAATCTCCTCAAAAGCTCCGTCCAATGGAGACATCCAGACCCGGTGTCTATTTCGCAGGGCTCGGCCACTATCCCAAGGATACGGGAGAGAGCATCACCCAGGCCCGGGGCGCTGCAGCAAGGGCCATGGAGATCCTTAAAAAGGACACAGTGGAAACGGGCGGTCTCATCGCAGAAGTCCGCACTGAAAAATGTGCCGTCTGCTGCACCTGCGTCAGGACCTGTCCTTTCCAAATCCCGGCCATTGATCACGACCTGGGGGCGGCCCATATTGATCCGGCACTTTGCATGGGGTGTGGCATGTGCGTGGCGGAATGCCCCGGCAAGGCAATTATCATGACCAGTTGCAGTGATGAAATGCTCAATCAGGCTCCGTCGTTTCTTTTGATGGGTCAGTAAGGGAAGGAGTCAACCGATATGAATACCAGCTATCAACCAAAAATCATTGCATATTGCTGTAGCAATTGTGCATCCTCGGCTGCTGAAGTCTCGCACGCTATGAAGAAAATGCTGCCGGAAAATGTGAAAGTGGTACAGGTGCCCTGCACCGGCCGCGTGGAAGTGCTGCATCTGCTCAAGCCCTTTGAAAATGGCACCGACGGCGTTTACATCGGAGGCTGCCAGGAAGACAGCTGCCAATACGTCAAAGGCATCAAGAAGGCTGAAAAGCGCGTTGAACATGCAAGAAAAATCCTGAGCGAGCTGGATATTGAACCGGAACGGATTGATGTCTTTAGTCTCTCAGCAGCCAGTGGCCAGGAATTCGTCGGGATTGCGTGTGAAATGGTCGAAAGAATCAAGGCAATGGGCCCATTGCCGGTCAAGATAAACGCCTAGACTTCCAAGAGGTATAGAAATGATAGTCGCTGAACCAAAACCCATTAGGGAAATTCTGGAAATGACCCGGGATTGCGAAAAAATCCTCGTCGTCGGCTGCAAGGGCTGCGTCACAGTCTGTAATGTGGGTGGCTCGAAAGAGGTCGGAATTCTGGCTTCTACACTCAGGATTGCCGGCAATAGAGACGGTATAGACCTGAAAGTGGATGAACACACCCTGGAACGCCAATGCGATCCTGAATATGTTGACGAACTCAGAGATAAAGTGCCAGCTTATGACGGAGTGGTTTCCTTGGCGTGCGGCGTTGGACCCCAGTTCCTCTCTGAGCGCTATCCAGCCCTTAAGATCTTCCCGGGTGTGAACACGAAGTTTATGGGGGGCGCCCTTGGACACGGGATATGGGCCGAACGATGCGCAGGATGCGGGACCTGCGTTGTCCACTATTTTGGAGGACTCTGCCCCATCGCCCGCTGTGCCAAAAGCCTGCTCAACGGCCCCTGCGGAGGCTCTTCCGGCGGCAAGTGCGAAATATCATCCGATGTGGAATGCATCTGGGACATGATCGTAAGGAAACTCATGCGGGAAGGGAATCTGGATGATCTCATGGAGTTCAGGTCTGCCAAAGACTGGACCACCGCCAGAGACGGGGGACCGAGGAGATTGATCAGGGAGGAGTTGGTAATATGAACGAATACATTTCAGGAAGCAATCTCGAAAAGGTATTGAAGGCCGGGCATTTTGCCTTCACCGGTGAGTGTGGCCCGCCCATGGGCGCAAACGTGGAGCTCCTGAAGAAAAAGGCAGGGCACCTGAAAGGCTGCGTGGATGCGGTCAATGTAACGGACAACCAGACGGCCGTCGTCAGGATGTCCAGCTGGGCCGCTTCACTCGTTCTGTTACAGGAAGGGTTGGAGCCCAACTTTCAGATGGTGTGTCGCGACCGCAATCGTCTTGCCATGCAGGCCGATATTCTCGGGGTCTTTTCACACGGCATAAGAAATATGCTCTGTCTGTCAGGCGATCACCAGAAATTCGGCAACCATCCGGGATCAAAAAACGTATTCGACATTGACTCCATGCAGCTCATCAACATGGTCAAGACCATGAGAGATGATGGGAAATTCTTTAATGGCCAGGACATCGACGTTCCTCCCAGGCTTTTCATCGGCGCGGCATCCAATCCTTTCGGCGACCCTAGCGAATTCAGGGTGTACAGACTTGCCAAGAAGATAGCAGCGGGTGCTGACTTTGTACAGACGCAGTGCATCTACAATATGACGAGGTTTCGTGAATTCATGAAACAGGCCGTCGACACGGGGCTCCATGAAAAATGCTATATTCTTGCTGGTGTTACACCCATGAAGAGTGTAGGTATGGCACGGTACATGGCCAAACAGGTGCCCGGCATGGATGTCCCGGATGAACTCATCAACAGACTGAAGGGCGCAGGGAAAGGCAAGGCTGCTGCCGAGGGCATCCGATTTGCCGTTGAACAGATCGAAGAATTCAAGGAAATGGAAGGCGTTGCCGGTGTCCATCTCATGGCCAT
>CAYUCJ010000081.1:0-8564 GCA_964443285.1 uncultured Desulfobacteraceae bacterium
AAAGCGCGTTTACCGGGCCTATCGGATGCATGTCGTTATTCCTCCTCTTGCTGAAGCCGAAAAGTTATTAGATGGCAATCACAGGCATTGATTACTATGATCATAGAATGGTAGAAGGTTGTTTGTACACGCAAAATACTGTCGTGGGAAAGGGGCCAAGTCTGCTCTTGACCCCTTTCCCACTCACATACCCTCCCCGTCAACCTAAGAACTTAACAACGTGCCCATTCCCACACGAGTGGTTTTGCTTCCTGATTTGTCAAAATACCTCTCTCGGTATCTCTTCCACACTTTTGTTCTAGGTCTGATCCAGACTTCCTTCCTGCGCACCCCTTACAATGGTATCTATTTCCGCCAGATTTTCCGGTATCCTGGCCACATTTCCCTCGACGACATCCGCTCCTGCCTTTTTCAGCAGGTCAAGGGCATGGTCAAAAGGAAATCGAAACCCGATTTCCTTCAATATCTTGATAGCAGAATGGTGTATGAGTCCAATCTCTTCCTCGGACAAGAATTGCGGAATCGGTTTCATGGATTCATCCCCTTACAATCTCTTGATGGTATCGTAAGAAGCCCTATCCTCAGGACTTCCAACGAAGTCATGAGCCCCAAGAGCCAGGCAAACACCATATTCCGGAAGCTACGCTCCCTCCGTCATCCATGACTCCGATCGCAGCGGATTTCACCCCTTCCACTGTCACGTTCCAGGGCCGAAATGACGCAGATTCAGGAACACCCCATTCACCTGACTCTTTTCCGGACGATCTTCTTCACTCGCACCCAGGAGGAGAACCTGAGGGTCATTTTCAGGCGCCCATTTTCTCCGGCGTTTTTAGAAAGCGTCTGAAAAAGAGTGTCAGGGCCTTCTCCACGCCGTTACACATAGGCTGCCGTTTGCGGGAGAAAACAGGTTATTCAGTCCGATTCAACCACGCCTGCCGATCGGCCAGGGCCGGAAAACGTTCCCGCGCGCTTTTAATTTCATCCAGATCAATTTCCGACCGCACAATGACTTCCTCATCTCCGCCGCTCGCCAGCGGGATTCCCCAGGGGTCCACAATCATGCTGTGGCCGACGAATTGGCTCCCTTTGTTCATCCCTGCAGAATTGGAAGAAACGAGGAAACACTGGTTTTCAAGCGCCCGAACCCGATTCAGCATAATCCAATGCTCAAGACGGGGATAGGGCCAGGCAGAGCACACCAGGAATACTTCCGCTCCCTTTTCAATCATCCGGCGGAAAAGCTCGGGGAAACGAAGGTCATAACAGGTGACAAGGCCGAAGGTACCCAGTTCCGTCTCGACCACAACCACCTCTTTGCCGCGAGTCAGGATCCGAGTCTCCCTGGAGTTGAAGCCGAAGAGGTGAATCTTCCGGTAGTTGGCCAGGATCTCCCCTTCCGGTGATAAGAGATAGCTCGAATTGTAATACTTGCCGCCGTCCTCCTCCACGAAACTGCCCGTGTTGAGATGGATCTTCAATTCCCTCGCCAGGTCCCTGAATGTGCTCAAAGTGGGTCCGTCCTTGCCCTCCGCCTCAGACACATACCGCTCAAAGCTCATGAAACCGATGTTCCAGAGCTCGGAAAGGACAACCAGGTCAGCGTCACCTGCCCGGCGAATCCGACCAACAGCCTTGTCCAGGGTTGCACGCTTATCGTCTTCCACAACAGCCATTTGAATGGATGCTATCTGCATATCTCTTCACTCCCAATAAAGGTTAAATGGCAGAGGTTTTAGTGGTTCTTAATCGCTCGCGCAGACGGGTATAGCGTTTCTCGGTCTTGTCGTTGCCCACGGCGATCCCCAGGGCCTTCCTGGTACCCACCAGCACCACGAGTCGCTTTCCTCTGGTGACACCGGTGTAGATCAGGTTCCTCTGGAGGAGCATGTAGTGTTGTGTCAGGACTGGGATCACCACGGCCGGGTATTCAGACCCCTGCGATTTGTGGACGGATATGGCATACGCCAGGACAATCTCGTCAAGGTCCATGAAATCATAGGGAACTGTTCTCCCGTCGAAGGAAACGGTCACCTCCCGGAGTTCCGGATCTATGGTCGCTATGGTCCCTATGTCTCCGTTGAAGACCTCCTTGTCATAATTGTTTCTGATCTGCATGACCTTGTCTTTGATTCGAAACGCCCTCTGTCCCCTGACCAGGGCATCATCACCCGGGTTGAGGGCATCCTGCAGCTGACGGTTCAGGTTCTCAGCACCGACCGTTCCCCTGTGCATGGGCGTAAGCACCTGGATGTTCTCCACCGCATCGAGACCGAATCGCTTGGGGATTCGACTGGATGTCAGTTCCACGATGATTCGGAGGACCTCCTCCGGGTCTTCCTGCTCGATAAAAAAGAAGTCCCCGCGCCCCTGCCCTTCCGGCTGGAGCAACGGGAGCAGACCTTGGTTGATCTTGTGGGCATTGACGATGATCAGGCTTTCACGGGCCTGTCGGAAGATCTCATTCAGGGTCACCACCGGCACAGCACCCGAATCAATGATGTCTTTCAGGACATTTCCGGCACCCACCGAGGGCAGCTGGTTGACATCCCCCACGAGGAGCAGGGTCGCGCCCATGGGAATTGCCTTGAGGAGGTGGTGCATGAGGACCGTATCGATCATGGACGCCTCATCCACCACCAGCAAGTCAACGTCCAGAGGCTTTTCATCGTTTCTCTGGAACCCCCCTTTCTGCAGGCTGTATTCCAGCAGACGGTGGATGGTCCTTGCCTCAAAACCCGCGGCTTCGCTCATCTTCTTGGCGGCCCGGCCCGTGGGGGCGGCCAGCATGATCCGGATCCCCAGCCGGGAAAAGATCTTCAAGACCGCCTGGATGATAGTCGTCTTTCCCGTTCCGGGTCCGCCGGTGATGACCATGACCTTGCTCTCGGTGGCACACTTGACGGCCTGTACCTGCTCCCGGGCCAAACGGATCGTCAGCCTGTCCTGGACCCATGCGATGGCCTTCTCGGCATCTATGGTCCGTATGGATTTGGTTGTCCCCAGGAGGGCCTTTATCCGTTCGGCAATACTGTTCTCGCAGAGGTGATATTTTGCCAGATAGACGGCCTTGTGGTTTTCCTGAAAGGCGTCCTGCGCATTGAGGTCTTCGATGACGAGCCATTTTCTCAAAGCCAGAGTCCCGATGGCCTGGGCCACGACAGGCTCATCCGTCCCGAGCATTTCACGACATTTCTCGATGAGTGATTTATAGGGATAGAAGACGTGCCCCTCATCCGCAAGCTGATGCAGGACGAAGAGGGTTCCCGCTTCGGCCCTCAGGGGAGAGTCATTTGAAAACCCAAGCTTTTCAGCAATCCGGTCTGCCGTAACGAAGCCGATGCCGAACACGTCGGTCGCCAGGCGATAAGGGTTCTCCCTCACGACCTGGATGGCGCGGTCACCGTACTGCTTAAAGATCTTTGTGGCGTATCCGGAACTGACGTCGTGGGACTGGAGAAAGAGCATGACATGGCGAATTTCCCGCTGGTCATCCCAGGCCTTTTTGATCATCTGAATCCGTTTTCGCCCGATCCCCTTGATATCATAGAGTTTCTGGTGATCCTTCTCTATGATATCAAGGGTTTCCTCCCCAAAGCGGGAAACAATGCGTTTGGCCATGACCGGACCTATGCCCTTGATCAGACCCGAACCCAGGTATTTCTGTATTCCGAACACCGTGCCCGGCACCTTGGACCTGTACCCGGCAATCTTGAATTGTTCCCCGTACTTCGGGTGGTTTGCCCATTCCCCCTCGATTTCCAGGACTTCTCCCGGGGTCGGTCCCATCATGTTCCCGACAATGGTGACGAGGTCATGCCGGCCGTAGACTTTCACCCTGGCAATGGTGAAGCCGTTTTCCTCATTGGTATAGGTAATCCGCTCAAGCTGTCCCTGCAGAAGGGTCAATGGGCTGCCTCTCGAAAACTCATTCCCGGTTCGCACCAGCTAGTAGAGATTGAGGTTAAGGACATGCACAGGTCCATGCCTTCCTTCCACGATCTTGAGGCGAAGCATCCTGGCCGATTTGGCTTCGCCCGGGAAAAAGAGGAACCCGTAGGACAAACCATTTGGCGGGATGGGCTTGTATTCAAGGGACTTCCCGCGCAGGTCCTGGATAATGTCTCTTCTGGCGGAACTGGACCCGTATTTATCCATTCCCCCCAGGGTGGCGCCTGCTGCAGCCCCCACCGCCGCACCCCTGCCCAGTGCCCTGCCCACGTTCTGGCCGCTCACGATCCCGATGGCCGCCCCAATGATGGCTCCCGCTGTGGCGCCCAGGAAGCCGTGGTAAGCACCGGACTTGAAAATCTCGTTCGTCTGTGCAAATTTGGTCGCCCTGTCATAGGCAATCCGGCTGCTCAGGATGGGCCAGAGGTTCCCTTCGTCGTCTTCAAGAAAGGTCTGCGGACCATCGATTTCGAGGGCAACAGGGCCCCGATTGTCGAATACCACCTGCACCGGCAACATACCGGCACCGCGAATATCAAAACCGAATGCCTGGCTCGCCTCCTCCTTGGACACAAACGCCTTGGCCCCCACTGTCGCACCTGCCACTACCGTGTGGTTGGGATAGGCACCGGGCGCCTTGAAAGAGAGGGGTTTTGCTTTGTAGGCGGTGGTGCACCCCGAAAAAACAGCAAACACCAGGATCAGGCCCAGGCTGATGGTATTTTTTTTCATGGCGTTACCTCCTTCCGGAAATTACTCTCCTGTAGAGAGAAGAACATTTTCAATAACACTCTTTTTCTCTTAAGTTAACCTGATTGTCAAATAGAAGCAACAGGCTTGAGCTATCCCTGATCCACCATCAGGGCATCATCTCCCCGCTACGCGGGATCTGAGGAGCTGCGTTGCCTTCGGTCGCTCCTCCCGCACACAACAGCGGGATCTACGATGCGGCGCCCCCACTCAAAGTCCGGGATCTTCGACTTGCATCCGATACCTCGCTGGTGATCAGGAATCTCCCTAAATCGATTGAAGCAGAACATCAGGCGTAAATTAGACGGTGGATTTGGGGCTATGATGCCAGACAATTGCTCTCTATTTATATCTTGACCCTTTGTAATGCTAAAGAGTCTACAAAAAAAGCCGATAGAAAGGAAGTGGGATATTGTCTTCTGATACCAACGTGAGGAATCGGGAAACAGATGCTTGAAACTGCTGTAAAGGAAAGATTTCAGGTGCCCTTGAATGAACCACCCCCGGGTAACCGGGTTCAGCATCAACCGGTACCCGATTATGAGAGGAACCCCCTTCAACTCTCCTCTTCAGAAAAAAAGCGCATTCATGAGCGATTGAGCTTCCTCTACGGGGAACATGCGGCCGAAAGGTATCTGCCGGAGCTGGAGCGTATCCTGAGGGTCTACCATGCCCACAAGCCTCTTGAGATGATCAAGGCGGAAATGCACTTCGCTCCGTCACATCGCTTTACAGAAAAAGACTTTATTTTAATAACTTATGGGGATCTGCTCCATGGCGAGGAGACCTCCCCCCTTAAAACCCTGGCGAAGTTTTGTGACACCTACCTGGAAGGGACCATCAACACCCTGCATATTCTCCCTTTCTTTCCCTATTCTTCAGACCGGGGTTTTTCCATTATTGACTTCGAGAGCGTAGACCCCCACCTGGGTACCTGGCAGGACATTGAAGACCTGGAAAATCAATATCGCCTCATGTTCGACGGCGTCATCAACCACGTCTCCTCCAAGAGCAGATGGTTCCGAGAATTTCTGAACGGAAACCCTTTTTACAAGGATTTCTTCATTGCTTATGACTCTCCGGACGATTTGACACCTGAACAACGAAGGATAATTTTCCGGCCGCGTACCTCTGATGTTCTGACCCCCTTCCGAACCATTGAAGGGATAAAATACGTGTGGACGACTTTTTCCCCGGACCAAATCGACCTCAATTATAAAAATCCGGACGTCCTCATGAGGGTTATTGAAATTCTGCTAGTGTACGTGCGCCACGGGGCCGGCATCATCCGGCTCGATGCCGTGACCTACATATGGGCCGAGCCCGGCACGCGGTGCATTCACCTGGATCAGGCGCATGTCATCGTCAAGCTTTTTAGGGACATCCTGGATATCGTGGCACCCGGGGTGGCGCTGATCACCGAAACCAATGTCCCACACGAGGAGAATATATCCTATTTCGGTAACGGTCGGGACGAGGCACAGATGGTGTACAACTTCGCTCTTCCGCCTCTCGTTCTCTACACCTTTTATGTCCAGGACGCGACGGCCATCTCAAAATGGGCGGCCACCCTTCCAAAGATCTCGGATACGGCAACCTTTTTCAATTTTCTCGACTCTCACGACGGAATAGGTCTCATGGGGGTCAAAGATGTACTCCCTAAATCAGAAATAGATCTTATCGTCAAAATGGCACAGGAGCATGGTGGGTTGATCTCCTCCAAACCTGGTGATGAGGGCAGAGAAGAACCCTACGAAATCAATATCACATGGTTCAGCGCACTGAACAGGGAAGATGGAAGTAATGACGATACGGCCTTTCAGGTCAGACGCTTCGTTGCCTCCCGGATTATCGGACTGGTTCTTCGAGGGGTTCCGGGAATTTACCTCCACAGCCTGATCGGTACCCGAAACGACGTGGAATCGGTTCTTTCAAGCCATTCCAACCGCGCAATCAATAGGACCGTCATTGATGACCAGGCGATAACGGACGCTCTGAAAGACCCCCTCTCCAAGATCTCGAGAATCAGCCGTGAACTGGGCAGACTCATCACCATCAGGACAAGAGAGCCTGCCTTTCATCCCGGTGGTGAACAGCAGGTGCTCATGCTCTCACATCGACTCTTCTCAGTGATCAGAATCGCGCCCGGTGGAGGGCAGAAGATACTGGCGCTGGTGAACGTCACGGACAAGGTGTGTCATTTGGAGGTCCCTTTGAGCAAACTCTCCACGAAGGAGACCCACTGGTATGATTTGGTCAGCAGAATGGAGTGGATGGCTGAAAACAGGAGGCTCAGCCTTACGCTTCAGCCCTATGATATCTTGTGGCTTACTCCTTTTAAAAAATCCGGTCCTTAAGGCTTCCAGAGTGAGGTCCTCCTCCCATTCGTCGCTCACAGGCTGCCGCTTCCGGCATAAATCAGCTATTTACGAAGTCATCTTAATGGATCGCACTGAAAAAAGCGAAAATCCCGTCCCGGGCAGGCTCCATTTGATCCTTTATTTCCCCGATTTCCTTTTGGTCGATTCCCAGCCGTTTCATATCCGCTTCGGGCACCTGTGGGGGAGAACCATTTCCTGACTTTCCCAGAGCCATTTGCTGGACCAGGGCATCTGAAATCTTCAGCATTGAAAAATCAGACAGATCGATATTTTCGGGAAAATCTTCCCGGTGGTGCAAGGCGATCGGCATCCGGATTATTCCGGGAAATTTCCATCTTTCGAGGAGAATGCCCCCTACCTCGCCATGATCGAGGCCGATGTTTTTTCGCTCCATTTCATGAAGTTGCATCCCATCTTCGGCATTAACCTGCTCCAAAACCCTGGTGAAATCATCGCTGAAAAACTGATCCAGAACCAGTTTGCCAATATCGTGAAGCAACCCGACAACAAACAGGTGTTCAGCTTCCTCACCTTTTCCGAGCCGGTCCGCCATCATTTTCACTGCCGTGCCCACTGCCAGATTATGGATCCATAATCCTTCCGTGGAAAAAAAGCCCGAGTCTTTTTTCCTGGGCATTGCCTTTATCACACCCACGGAAAGGGCCAGAGATCTGACCATGTTGAATCCAAGGAGCGCTATCGCTCTGTCCAGACTTGATATTTCCTGGGAAAAGCCGTAGTAGGCGGAATTGGCCACCTTTAGAATCTTGGCGGTCAACGCGGGATCGTGGGATATGGCCTCTGTGATTTCCCTGGTTCCGACTTTCGGATCATCCATCAAAGCCAGGAGCCTTGGAATCACGGCAGGGAGCGTGGGGAGTTCATCTATTCTGGAGTAAATCCTTGCCTTCAGTTCGTTCTTTTCCATAGGTGGTTATCCGCCCAAGTTGCCCCATCGCAGTTTCTCACTATCATGAGCAGCACGACTTGTCATAAAGATCAATAAATGCCATCAAACGGCAACGTTCACCGGCCGCGCATCCAGCATGTTTGTGATGATCTTCGGCGCAATACATGCCAGAAGGCCTCTTTTCCCTGCGTTGATATAGAGGCTTTCCAGCTCCAGGATAGAAGCTTCCACGCACACCTTCATCTTCTTTTTCGTCCCGAAAGGGGAGATCCCTCCCACCAGGTAGCCACTGTACAATTTGGCCTCACCCGGGTCGCATGGACGCACCTTTTTGACCCCCAGTTCCCTGGCGAGTTCCCTGGTGGAAATGTGTTTGTCCCCATGCATCAGGACCAGAAACGGCTCTGAGTTTTCGTCCGCCATGACGAGGGTCTTGATGACCTGGTGTTCGTCCAGGCCGAGGGCTTCCGCTGCTTTGGCGGCCACGGCGGTTCCCGCCTTTTTCTCGTACCGGTAAGGATGCAGCGTAAAGGCAACGTTGTTCGCCCTCAATTCCCGAACAGCCTGGGTGG
>CAYUCJ010000081.1:8664-10083 GCA_964443285.1 uncultured Desulfobacteraceae bacterium
GGATGCAGCGTAAAGGCAACGTTGTTCGCCCTCAATTCCCGAACAGCCTGGGTGGTAGAAAACTTCTGTTTCGCCATGGATCACTCCCTCGCTCACGCATAAAATATCATCTTGGAAACCAATGGACACCTTCTTTCAAAATGCCGACCGACACGCTGGTACCGACCGCAATGGAAACCGGAAGATTGCCCAATTCACGCCTGGAAAGAGAGGTCCTGAGCTGTTCTCCTGACGGGCATGCTAGATCCAGCTCAACGTCCCCATCCATGAAATTCATCCCGGCGAGCCTCATTTCCCCTTTCCATACATAGGGATTCTCTCCTTTTTCAGGAAAAATTTCAACACTCCACCCCGGGACAGAGAAGTAGACCGCTTCCGCCCTTTCATCAGCCTCAGGGGAAGGTAATTCCGCAATGTCCAAAATCCCCAGGCCCGACAGGTATTTTTTTCCTTCTTTTGTACCCGGGAGGACATTTTCTATCCCCAGGAGTTCGGCGACCGTACGACTTAGAGGCCGCCTTAAGACCTCTCCCGGTCTGTCTTCCTGCAGGATGCTCCCATCCTTCATGACGACCAGGTGATCGCCAAGAAAGAAGGCCTCCGGAAGATCGTGCGTGATGTGAAAGATCGTTACGCCGAGTTCGCCGTGGATCCTCTTCAACTCGCGCCTGAGGCGTTCACGGGTGAGACGATCCAGAGCGCTCAACGGCTCGTCAAGGAGGAGCACGTAAGGTTTGAGGACCAGGGCACGGGCCAGAGCAACCCGTTGCTGCTCGCCGCCCGAGAGCCGACCCGGCCTCCGTTTTAACAAGTGGCCGATTTCCAGGAAGCCGGTCATCTCCTCCACGGTTTTATTGATTTCCCCACGGGGTTTTTTCTTCAAACGCAATCCAAAGGCAATGTTTTCGTGAACCGTGAGGTGAGGAAAGAGGGCATAGTCCTGGTAAACCACGCCAAGGTGTCGTTTCTCAGGCGGCCAGTGGGTGGCGTCTTTTCCGTTGATCCACGTTCTCCCCCCGGTAGGCCTATGCAGGCCGGCAATGGTCTCCAGAAGGACCGTTTTTCCCGTGCCCGTTGGCCCCAAGAGTACGAGGTATGCGCCCGGTTCCACGTGCAGGGAAATATTCTTGAGGCGAAACGCACCCAGTTGAACGCTGATATTTTCAAGCCGAAGCACTTACGCCTCCCTGGGACGCCTGGCAAGCCATCGAAGCAACGAAAAAATGATGAGACATATGAGAATCAGGACCACGGCTACCGGTCTCGCATATTTGAGCCCATAAGACTGGAATCGTTCCCAGATGAGAATCGGCGCCGTCATGGGATGGTAGGCCAGGACGATGACGGCCCCGAATTCTGAAATCCCCCTTGCCCACATCATGATCGCGCCGGAAAGAATGGGGCGCCACGTGAGGGGCA
>CAYUCJ010000082.1:0-10034 GCA_964443285.1 uncultured Desulfobacteraceae bacterium
ACAAACGATAGACAACGATCAACGGTCATTGTCTCTTCATCAATTCAATGAAACGATCGAAGAGATAGGAGGCATCATGGGGACCTGGAGAGGCCTCCGGGTGGTACTGAACAGAAAAAACGGGGAGCTTCCTGTGGGAAATGCCCTCAAGGGTCCGGTCGTTCAGGTTCAGGTGGGTCAGGTCGATATCCGCACCTTTCAAGGATTCCAGGTCTACGCAGAAGCCGTGGTTTTGAGATGTGATTTCCACCCTGCCCGTGGTCAGGTCCTTCACGGGCTGGTTTGCGCCCCGGTGGCCGAATTTGAGTTTGAACGTCTTTCCTCCCAGTGCCAGCCCAAGGAACTGGTGTCCCAGGCAGATACCGAAGACGGGTCGCCTTCCGATCTGGGCCCTCACCGTGTCCACCGCATAGGTCACGGCCGAGGGATCCCCCGGACCGTTGCTCAAGAAAAGTCCGTCGGGATCGACTTTGTCAATCATGGCCGAATCGGCGTTTCCCGGCAATACGAGAATGGTGCAGCCTCGCCTTTCCAGGGACCGCAGGATATTGTATTTGATACCGTAATCCATAGCCACGACACGCCAGCCCCCCGGCCTCTCAGGCCAGCGGAAACCTTCCAGACCATCTTTCAGGGGATGGGGTTTCCCCTGCTCCCACAACATGGGTTCGTGGCAGGTGACTTCACCCACCAGGTCGCTGCCCGTCATGTCCGGACCGTTCCTTGCCTTTTCCACGAGGGAGTCCCTCTCAAGATCCAGGGTCGAAAGGACCCCTTTCATGGCGCCCGCCCGACGTATGTGACGGGTGAGGGCCCTGGTGTCGAGACCTTCCATGCCGGGCACGCCATACTCCTTTAGATAGTCGGCCAACCCCTTCCGGGACCTCCAGTTACTCGGGTAATCCTGATATTCCTTGACCAGCAGCGCCCGAACCTGGACCCTTTCAGACTCGATGTCCTCTTCATTGATGCCGTAGTTTCCTATAAGGGGATAGGTCATGGTCACCAGCTGGCCGCAATAGGACGGGTCGGTCAGAACCTCCTGATAACCGGACATGGCGGTATTGAAGACCACCTCGCCAACCGTCTCGTAATCGTCAGTGAAAGACCTGCCTTTAAATACGGTCCCGTCTTCCAGCGCCAGCATGGCCTTTTTACGCTGCGGTTTCAGGTTCATGAAACGCTTTCCTTTATTATTTTCCCGTTGTTTTGACACGGATGTTCTTACCATTTAATGGGGAAGATTGAAATGAAAATCTTCCCCTCCCTTCCCTTCCCGTCTGAGACACAATTCGGGTCACAATTTTTAATCCGCTTCAGCGAACCCTATTCAGGACCGTTAGATCATGAAGGCCCCCATCAGGCCGAGCAGGATGAACATGACCTTCCTGAACTGGACATCGTCGACCCTGCCGTAAAAGAGAGACCCGCATGTGTTCCGGGAAAGAGTTTAGGGAGCGATTCAAAGAATTGAGGCGACCACTAAAACGGCCAGAACCTGGGAATCAGGATGTTTCCCTGCAGGGCCCGGTACGTCACCCGCAGGGGAAGGCATGCCGTGAGGACCATCAGAAAGAGTGCGGCCAGGGCGCAGACCATGATGTACGCCACGCCGGTTGTCTCAGCAGCCACCAGCCCGAGGAAAAATGCCATCACCAGCGGGGCTTTTCGCTTGTGAACGATTTCGTGGTGCACGTCCTCCACGATGATAAAATCCACATCTCCCCGGATTTGCGCCAGCCTCTCCTCCGCACATAGGATGAGGAGGATATCTCCCGCCTGCAGCCTCATGTTGACAATCTTCCGAGCGGTGTAAAGAAATGAACGCCTCTTCACGGCGATAATCTGTATCTTCGAATCCGTCGCCAGTGCGGACTCCATCAGGGGAACGCCCAGGAGGAAGGACCGGGGCGTAATGATCAATTCTGCAACAATCGTTTCGCTGGGCTTCTGAGAGACATCACTGTCGGCAACTGAATACGGCAGCGTTACAACCCCATCCTAGAGTACCGTTACAATATCGTTCAGCGATCCCTTCACCAGGAAGAGGTCGGAGGGGGGAAGACGGATCTTTTCCTATCCGGGATTGATAATGCGGAAATTCCGAGTGATCTCAAACAACCTGAACGATGGGGATGAAGAGGACAACCACTATTCCACTTCTTTCATCCGGATAGGCCCATGAATTTTATCCGGCCCTATCTCACGCCGACCTTTCTCATCTTCACCTTGATGCAATTGAAATTCGGGCCCCCTCCGATTTCCTGAGGGATGGACGGCGAAAGGACGTTCAATGGGCTTCCATCCAGACCGGTGAGCGGCCGCGGCGACCAGAGAACCCCGCGCTTTACCTTGTCATTCAACACGGCCTTGACCCTGACACTGCCGCGTTCGTTATGGAGGACCACATCATCCCCTTCACAAATCTTCGCCGCCCGTCCATCCTCTTCGTTGATCCAGACGATCTGAGGAATGGGGCCGTACACATCCGTAAACTGGCTGTGGGTGTATTTTGGGATGGAACTGTTGAGCAGGAGGTATCCATCCTCGTCCGTGTTCAAATCGGCCTGGAAAGGAATCTTCCAGGCCCCGATTTCAGGTGCAATTGACGAGGAAAATTCGATTTTCCCTGACGGCGTCTGGTATTCCATTCTCTCGCGCATTCTGAGTTCGAGGATCTCGCCATTGACCAGGTCCTGGAAAGACTTCTCCTTGAAACTCCCTTTGAAGGCGACCTCCAGGGCCTGCCAGGGGTCTTCGTAAAGCCAGGAATCGGAAACCTTCAACCGCTTGGCGATTTCCTGCATCACCTGGATCTCGTGGCGAGATTCCCCAAGGGGTTCAATGGCCTTGTTCGAGAGTCTGCAGTAGAGGTGATGATCGCACAAATTCACGTCGCTCTTCTCAAAGTTCGTGGCCGCGGGCAGGACCACGTCCGCCAATCGGGCGGTCTCGGACCAGTGGGTGTCGTGGACGGCCACAAAGACATCATCCCGCTCAAGTCCCTCCCTCACGGATGATTGATCCGGCAAGGTCACCGCGGGGTTGGTCCCGAGCACAAAGACGAACTTGAACTCACCGGAAGCCAGTCTCCGCCCGATGGAAACCTGGTTGACGACCCGGCCTTTCCGCTCGGTCAGGCTGCGCCCGGAAATATAGTCCCAGTCCACATCTCTTCCCCGCGCATCGCTGTAGTGAAAGCCCCTGTGGTAGCCGAGGAGAGCCGGCAAAAGAGCGACCGCCCTGGCCGCCTCCCCGCCCTCATTTGATTTTTGGAGCCCCAGCCCGATCATGAACGCGGCCGGACGCCGGTTCATGTAGATATCAGCAACGGCCTCAACCTGCTTCTTTGGGAGGCCGGTTACCTGCTCCACCCGGTCCGGTGTCCAGGACAGGGCCTCTTCTTCAAATGCTTCATAACCGCCGGTCCATTCGTCGATGAACCGCTGATCAACCCCGTGATTCAGAATCACCTCTCTTGCAATGCCATAGGTCAAGGCCACATCACTCCCCGGGTGGGGATGCAGCCGTATGTCCGCACTCTCAGAGGTAGGACTTCTCCTCGGGTCCACATCAATGATGACCGCCCCACGGTTTTTCCTCGCCTTTGACGCAAATGCCCAGTGGTGAGGGGCACTCACCTTTGCGTTGTTTCCCCAGAAAGTGATCACGTCCATCTTCTCCAGCTCTTCCAGCTGGATTCCGTAGGACAACCCGTAGTGCAGCCCTATGGCGGCATGACCGGAAGAGGCGCACAGGGTATAGTCCGTGGTCGTTGCGCCCAGCGCGTGCCACACCCTGCGCGGGAACTGCCAGGCCAGGGCCCCCTGGTTTCCGGGATAATCGTAGAGGAGGACGGATTCCGGGCCGTGGTTTTCAAGGGTTTCCTGCAGCTTTTCGGCAAGTCGTGACAGGGCCTTGTCCCAAGGCACCCTGCCGAAACCCTCACCGGGACTCTCTTTTTTTCTCAAATGCGGGTACAGCACCCGTTTGCTGCTGTTGACCCTTTTGGGGTCTCCCACACCCCTTGGACAAATGAATCCCCGGGTGACTGGGTTTTCTTTGCTGCCTCGGACAGACAGGATCCTGCCTTCCTCCACGGTGACATCCAGGAAGCAGGTATCAGGGCAATCCCGGTGGCAGGCTGTTTTGATGAGCTTCAATTTCTTCTTTCTCCTTTCACCCTTTCTCTTTTATCGCCACTCGCTGATATACTCATGAAGTCTATCCAACCCCTCGGCCATGTTCTTACGTCCGAAGCCGATTCGAAAAAACCCGCGCCCCTCTCCATAGAGCGACCCAGGCAGTAACAGGACACCGGCTTCCCGGATGAGTTCACGGCAGAACTGTTCGATGGACGCCCCCAGATAGCGAGGAAAGGCAATAGGTCCTGCCTCGGGTTGGCGCCACCTGAATAAATCGGTGTGTCCCTCAAAAAAACTATTCAACCGGCCCAGGTTCGAACGAATAATTTTCAGGTTGCGATCAACAATTGATTTACGGTGACGCAAGGCCAGGGCGGCCAGAAATTCGCTCGGCCCGCTGTTGCAAATCGTGGTAAAATCTTTGAAATGTGCCAGTTCACCGAAAATCTTTTCATTACGCGTGGCAATCCAACCGATTCGCAGGCCGGCAAGACCATAAGTCTTTGACATAACACCCAGTGAGACCGCGCGCTCGTTCGCGTCGGCAAATGGCGGGAGGAGGTGTTCAGGTTTATATTCCAACCCGCGATAGACCTCATCGGAGAAAACAACAAACCCGTGTTCGTCCGACAGCCTTGACAATTCCCCTATGAAATCCGCATCGGGGAGAAAGCCGGTGGGGTTGTGGGGAAAATTGACCACCACAACCTTGGTCCGGCCCGTCAGTTTCTCCTTCAATCGATCAAGGTCGAGCTCCCAGGAACGGGCCGAATCGCCCTCCCATGCGGTCACCTCCGCCCCGATGCTGCGGGCGACCTCCCCGAGGGATTGGTAAAAAGGGGAATGGACGATGATATGGTCACCCGGTTTCAGCATGACGTTCATGAAGTTGAAGATCGCCTCTTCGGCCCCTGAGTGGACGAGAATGTGGTCGGGGGTATTTTGTTCATACAGGGAAGCAATCTCCTTGCGAAGCTCGGGACTACCGAGTGATTCGGTGTACCCGAGCCCAAGGGACAGGAAGCGATCCCTTGCCCCGGGCTCCAACTTAAGCAGGTCATCAATGGCCAGGCTTTCACAGTCGGAGCAACACAGCAGGTACGGAACTGTGAATTCGTGTTCGGCAAAATACCGTTCCAAGCGAAAGGGCCCGGGTCTCATTTACATATTCCTCCCGTTGGCATAGTTTCCATCCATAAATGGCTATTCTTCACAATCCCCCGCCTGTGGCTGGACAGGTCAGCGTCAATCTGCGGGATCACTTGTGCATGGTACTATAGCACACCTCCGCGTAATCCATTGATTTCTCCCGCTCAGAGTCCGGGATCATCGACTTGATCTTGCAAAAAATATGTCATTTCTGAATTGGATACTCGCCAGTGCCCAGATTCTATTTGTGGATGGGCACTGCCATAACATTTCGCGGCTTCGGGGTGGTCTCTGGAAGCCCCATCGAATTTCTTTTTCAGTAAGAACCCTCAAACGAGTAATGATAACACGGGTATCACGTCATTTCGAGCCCAAAAGTGCGGCTTGTGCGAACAAAGGGTCTGGAAACAAAAAATCAATGATTTATACCATAATCAGATTCCTTCGAACCGATGGAGCAAATCTTGACTTTGGTTCCCATACATGTTTTTCTTTTTACTTAACATTTCCCCTTCATTTTTTTGCAGTTGGTTTGTTACAGACTGTTCCCAAGTGATGCCTCCGGTGTGACCGGCTTGGCTTTCGTAAAGGGAAAACTTCACCTGGAACAGGATCACATAATCGAGCTGAGCAAGGAGAGATAATGGTGCACACTGTTCTTCGATTCATAGGGGATGAAACCGTATTGCGAAACCTCGTGGCCGATCAACCCCTATTGATCTTGCTTGTTGTGATTGCGGTCTGTATCCTGATTCTTTCAAAGGGGGCTGGATGGATGATTGATGGTGTGGTTCAGCTTTCCCGGAGGACCGGACTGCCGAGAATAGTCATTGGGGCTACGATTATTTCCCTCGGCACCACCATGCCGGAAGCGGTTGTGTCTGTCATGGCCGCCTGGATGGGTGATCCGGGCCTTGCCTTGGGAAACGGCGTGGGTTCCATAATCGCCGACACGGGCCTCATTTTCGGACTGACGTGTCTCCTGACCACAGTGCCTGTGAACCGATATATCCTCAACCGCAACGGTTGGGTGCAGGTAGGCGCTGCAACGCTTCTGGTTGTCATATCCGTCATTATTCTCCTGACAACGAAAGGAAGCCCAGTACTCTATCGAGGGATCGGGTTCTTTTTTCTGATTCTTCTCGGGATCTACATGTACATGAACTACGTCTGGGCCAAGAAAGGGGGAGACATGGCGTTGGAAGGGGAGGAATCCGATGATTCCGAAATGTTTGGCCTCGTCAAATGCTGGCTCATGCTCCTGGGAGGCCTTTTCATGGTGGTCCTGGGTGCCCGGATACTGGTACCCAGTGCTTCGGAGATAGCTCTCAGGATGGGGGTACCCGACGATGTCATCGCCGCTACCATGGTGGCCTTTGGTACGTCGGTCCCGGAATTGATGACGGCCATAGCATCGGTCAGGAGGGGCCACCCTGAAATCACGGTAGGGAATGTCGTGGGGGCGGATGTATTGAACTGCCTCTTCGTTATCGGTGCTGCGTCCGCTGCAAGGCCCCTGGCGATTCCGGAAAACTTTTTCCTTTTCCACTTTCCGGCGATGCTGGCCATTCTCTACTCATTCAGGTTCTTTATCCACAAGAATAAGGACGGTCATTTCAGAAAATTTCAGGGTGCATGGCTCTTGGGGCTTTATATGATTTATGTGATTCTCCAATACGCCATGAACATCGGCACCGTGCACGGAGCTTAAGGAGACCGGTCTTGGCAACGTGGTGAAAAACGGCTGTAACGGCCGGCAAGGCTTCACAAGGGGGCACAAGGCTAAGAATGTCATTGGGGTTGGCGAAAAAGGAAGAAGTCTGCCGGCTCTTTTGACTGGTCGCCAGGTTTTCACGGATTCATATCCAAACGTCATCCTCTGCAGTCCTTTCACCACCGGCGTCACCTGTATTAATGGTCCCCGCAGGTTCGACGAGCATAATTTTGCATTCGTCTTCAGCAAAAGGTTTATGCTCAACTTTTTTTGGAACCACGATCATCTCTCCCGCCTTCAGGTCCACCTTCCCATCGCGGAATTCAATCGACATCTCTCCTTCAAGAACAATGAACACTTCATCCGTATCATCGTGTGCATGCCAGACAAACTCTCCCTGGAATTTGGAAAGCTTAAAATGGTAGTCATTCATCTTCGCGATAATCCTGGGGGACCAATGGTCGGAAAACCCGGCGAGCTTTTCCTGAAGATTTATTGCTGTGATGTTCATTCGATTTTTCCTTATTTGTCAATGTCAGACGATTCATTCGGTCCGACAAACAAATGGGGAACCCCTCAAGAATCGTCGAGACTCAGGCACAAGATTTGACAGACGTTTCATGCCATGATATAGGGAAGTCTTTAGAAATACAAATGCTTTTTCATCCTTTCCGTGGTCGATCGGGTGGTCTGGTATTATCGATTTGGGGAAAGCATTCACACGCATTGTTTTTCAACGCGATCTCTTTCGCATCGCAACCATTTTCTTACTAATTTAGATGGGTTCGTAATAAGCCATCAAACCTGCAATCTAAGAAGACAGAGGAGGTGCATATGGCTGCTATCACCATTGCGAGGCAGTTCGGCGCGGGGGGGAGAACCCTGGGGAACCTTTTGGCGGAAGATCTAGGATATACCCTCGTGGATGAAGAAATCGTGGAGATGGTTGCCATAGAGGCCAATGTCTCTCCCGACTGGGTGGATTCCGTTGAGAAAGACACCGGCAGCGCGGGTTTCATGGCGAGGCTTCTTACTAGGCTGGGACCTTTTCGAAAAGGATATGTGGAAGTGTCCATGGAAAAAAGACCCGGCTATATCGACGGCGACCTCTACATCTCTCTGCTCCACAAGGTCATCCCCGAACTCGCTGCCAAGGACAATGTAGTGATCATCGGCCGGGGGGCACAATATATTCTCGCGAATCGCCCCGACACTTACCATTTTCTCTTGATCGCGGATTTGGACTACCGCATCAGATTCATGATGGAGCATTATGACCTGGACCGAAAGCAGGCGCAGATTGTCGTGGAAAAACAGACGAAGCGCCGGTTCAATCTTTACCGGTACTTTGGCCGGACCGATTACGATGACCCCGCTCTCTATGACATGGCCTTCAATATGAAGAGGGTGAAAATGATGACAGCAGCAGAAACGATCCGCCGTTTTGTTACGGATCGGCCCGCTTCCTGATCGCTTCGTGATCGCCAAGCCGTCACGCCTAGGAAAACCAGCCCCGCACCGGCGGAGAGAATGGATCCGGAAAGGACGCCCAGTTTGGAGTAATTGAGGAATTGAGCGTCAACAAAGGATAGCTCGGCGATAAAGAGGGACATGGTGAACCCGATGCCCCCCAGCATGCCGGCCCCCAGGATATGCGCCCACCGGACATTGCTGGGCAGGGTCGCCACACCGGTGCGAACGGCGATGTAGGAAGCCAGGATGATTCCCACAGGTTTCCCGACAAAGAGCCCCAGAGCACAGCCCAGGGTTATGGGGTGAATAGCGGCTCTGGCTAACGGCATCTGATGGAGCGAAAGACCGGCGTTGAAAAACGCGAATACGGGAAGGATGATAAAAACAACCCAGGGATGCAGAGCGTGCTCCAGTCGCTGCAGCGGTGTGACCACATTGTGGCAGGCCAATTCCAGGTCCTGGACCGCATTGAGATGCTGCGGTTTGAGGAAGATGGAAAACCAGTAACCGTCGGTGAGGCGATTGGTCTTCATCCGGGCCACAATCTGCTCGATCTTCCTGGTAAACCGGATAAAGTCATACTTCCCCCGAGCCGGCACCAACATGGCCACTACGATCCCCGCAACCGTCGCATGGATGCCGGATCCCATGGCGCAGACCCAGGTGAGAAAACCCATCACCATATAAAACGGCAACCACCGAATCCACAGCAGGTTGGCGATCAACAGGATCAACAAGCATACCCCGCCGGCAAGCAGGTATGGTGTCACGATGGATTTGGTATAAAAGACAGCGATGATAAGTACGGCGCCCAGGTCATCCGCAATGGCGAAGGCGGTCAGGAAAACTTTCAACCCTACCGGCAGCCTTGAGCCCAGGAGGAAGATGGCACCCAGTGCAAAGGCGATGTCCGTCGCCACGGGGATTCCCCATCCTGCCATGCCCGGTCTTCCATAATTGAAAAATGTGTATATCAAGCCCGGCACCAGCATGCCGCCGGCGGCCGCAACGACCGGAAACAGCGCCATCTTGGTTGATGCCAGCTCCCCCACAAGAACTTCCCGTTTGATCTCAAGCCCGACCGTAAAAAAGAACAGGGCCATGAGGCCGTCATTGATCCAGCGGAGCAGGGAATGGCTGACGCGATATCCCCCGAGGGACAAGGCAATATCCATGTGAAGCCACTGTTCGTAGGCCTTGGAAAAAACCGAGTTGGCTATGATAATCGCACTGACGGAGGCCACCATCAGCAAGGCGCTGCCGATGACCTCCTTGTTGAAAAACCACTGGTAGGGCTTATACTCCGAACTGGTTTCCAGAGAAACATCTTCCGGGTTCGCGGTCTCTCCCATTTGTTTACCTCAGTATTGATGGAATCGTAAAAAGTCCGTCCGTGGGCACGATGATGACTTCCAACGAAGTCGTGTCTCTAAAGAGCCAGGCAAACACCATATTCCAGAAGCTACGCTCCCTCCGTCGTCCATGACTCCTCGCTCAGGGATTTCGGCCCTTCCACTGTCCTGTTCCAGGGCCGAAATGACGCCGCTTCAGGA
>CAYUCJ010000083.1:0-9994 GCA_964443285.1 uncultured Desulfobacteraceae bacterium
ATACCATGCGGTATTTGTTCGGCCCGGTGAATGGAGGGATCGCCATTGCCGTTGTGGTGGTTTCCACCCTTTTTGGCGCCTGCACCGGAATTATCGGGGCATCGGTGGTGACCATGGGGCTCCTGTCCATGCCGGTGATGCTGAAATATGGGTATGACAAGAGACTCGCTTCCGGCGCCGTCTGCGCGGGAGGAACGCTCGGGATCCTTATCCCGCCCAGCATCATGCTGGTGGTCATGGCGGACCAGTCCGGCGCATCCGTGGGCAAGCTCTTTGCCGGGGCCATTATCCCCGGGCTTATCTTGTCCTGTCTCTATATCGGGTATATTTTTATCAAGTGTGCCATTCACCCGGAGACAGGGCCCGCCTTGAGCCTGGAGGAGCGGAGGGCAATGTCCGGGACGCGGTTGTTCCTTATGACCTTGAAGTCACTGGTGCCTCCCATGATCCTTATGCTGGGGGTCCTCGGGTCCATCTTCGCTGGGATCGCCACCCCCACCGAGGCGGCGGGCGTCGGGGCAACGATTGCCTTCCTCATGACTGTTGCCTACGGCAAGTTCACCTGGAAGGGCCTTACCCAGGCGGTCGTCAACACCGCCAAGACCACCTCCATGGTGATTCTCATACTGGTTGGTGCATCCTGTTTTGCCGGTGTGTTTATGGGATCCGGTGGGGGCGATGTGGTCAAAGAATTTATCCTCGGTTTCGGCCTGGGAAAATGGGGGACGTTCATCATCATGATGATCATCCTCTTCCTGCTCGGGATGTTCATCGACTGGATCGGCATCATCATGATCTGCTTCCCGCTTTTCCTCCCCATCGCCGATCATTTGGGATTTGACAAGGTCTGGTTCGTGGTGGCTATGGCGGTGATGCTGCAGGATTCTTTTTTGACGCCGCCTTTCGGGTATGCCCTCTTTTACCTCAAGGGTGTCGCTCCACCGGAAGTGACCACATCTGATATCTATTGGGGTGTCCACCACTTCTGGATGCTCATGGAAGCGGGGCTGATCATTGTGGTCCTATGGCCCAATAGCATCCTGTGGCTGGCGAATATGGTGTGAAGCAGGGTAAGAAAAGGGGGGCGTTGTCATGTTGCGGCCGGGCAAGACGTATAACGAGGTGTGTGGGGCTTTTCGATGGGAGATCCCCGAATACTACAATATCGGGGTCGACATCTGTGACAAGTGGGCCCATCAGCGATACCGTCTTGCCCTGATCTACGAGAATGAAAGGGGGGAAGTAGACCAGTACACCTTCTGGGATCTCAGGAGGCTTTCAAATAAACTGGCTAATGGCCTTACGGCCCAGGGGCTGGGACGGGGAGACCGTATGGGCATCTTATTGCCCCAGTCCCCGGAAGCCGGGCTTTCTCATATCGCTATCTACAAAATCGGAGCGGTCGCCATCCCGCTCTTCACCCTTTTCGGCACCGATGCGTTGGAATACCGATTATCGAACAGCGAGGCGAAGGCTATGGTTACCGACGAGGCCAACCTGCCTAAAATCCTTGAGATATGGGAGAACCTGCCCCATCTTAAATGCGTTGTGCTCACAGGGGGCCTCAAGCAGGAAAAAGTGCTGGATTTCTGGGAATTGATAGAAAAGGGATCAACCCAGTTTCAACCGGTTCGGACAAAAACAGATGATCCGGCCTTTATCAGCTACACGTCGGGGACAACCGGCCCACCCAAGGGGGCCCTTCATGCCCACCGGGTCCTGTTAGGACACCTCCCTGGGATCCAGTTCCCTCATAATTTCTTCCCAAAGGAAGATGATCTGTTCTGGACCCCGGCAGATTGGGCATGGATGGGAGGATTTATGGATGTGTTGCTGCCCAGCTGGCATTACGGGGTTCCGGTGGTGGCTCATCGTGCCAAGAAATTTGATCCGGAGGAGGTATTTCATCTTTTGGCGAAGTATGGAATCCGGAATGCCTTTATGCCTCCAACAGCGCTCAAAATGATGAGACAAGTGAAAGACCCGGGCAGTCGCCATGATTTTCATATGCGAACCATCGGGAGCGGCGGAGAAGCACTCGGGGAGGAACTCCTGGCGTGGGGCAGAGACGTCATGAAGTTGAGCGTCAATGAATTCTATGGACAGACCGAGTGTAACTTAGTGGTGGGGACCTGTTCGGAGGTAATGGAAGTCAGGCCCGGTTCAATGGGAAAAGCGATCCCAGGTCACAGGGTGGAGGTGGTGGACGAATCCGGCACGCCTCTGTCTCCTGGAACGGTTGGTGAGATCGCCATTAAGGGGCCCGATCCTGTTATGTGTCTGGAATACTGGAAAAACCCAAAGGCCACCGAAGAAAAATATGTAGGCGACTGGTGGCTGACGGGAGATTTGGCTAGAAAGGATGAAGAGGGATATTTTTGGTTTATCGGCAGAAAAGATGATCTTATTACCAGTTCGGGCTACAGGATCGGGCCTGCTGAAATAGAGGACTGCATCATGAAACATCCCTCGGTGAGCATGGTGGCAGTGATAGGAAGCCCTGACAAAGTAAGGACGGAGATCGTGAAGGCCTTTGTGGTCCTGAAAGAAGGCTTGAGCCCCGGGCCGAATGTTGAGGATGATATCAAGCAGTTTGTTAAGATACGCCTGGCTGCCCATGAATACCCCAGGGAGATCGAATTTGTGAGCGATCTCCCCAAGACGACCACAGGAAAGATCATGCGAAGGGAACTGAGGGCGCTGGACATGGAAAATAAGGCCAGAGAGAAATAAGGCCCTTCGAGAAGCACTCTTCCAAGTGGCTTCCCCAGTTACGCCATGCCTGCAGGAGCCCAGCATCCACTTCAGACCCATTCCTTTTCCCTTTGAGGAACACCTGGTCGATTTGGGCCGAGTGTGTCCCTGGGGAGGAATGCCGTCAGCATTCATATGGGTGGATCAAGAGAGGCAATGAGAAAATGACTGAGACCGGCAAGATCTTGTTTGCAATCATCTTTTTGGTGCTCGTCTATATCTTCACCAGGAAGTTTCACGGCTGGAGAATGAGCCGAATACTGGCTGCCATCATCGAGGACCTTGAAAGGAAAGAGGCTGTGGATCATTCTTCTGCCGTTAGGCTTCCCTATGCAGGTGTCCGTGCATTCCGCGTTGGATTGCGGGACTACCGGCCAAAGGCCGTGGAATACCTGGTTTCCATCAACTTGGTGGGCATGACCGGTGACGGGCGATATTATTTGAAAGCCAAAGAGAGATGACTTCGGAAAAGTCATCATCGTGCCCATGGACGGACTCTTTACGATTCTATCAAAGAAGGGGTGTTTGAATGATTTCAACATCGATCAGGCGGCAATTCCGCTCCATCGTTGGAGAGGATTGGTTTCTGGAGACGCCGGAGGACCTGGCTACCTATTCCTACGACGCCTTTCTTCAGGAATTCAAGCCGGATGGGGTGATGGTTCCCGGGAATATTGATCAGATTTCAAAGATCATGGACATCGCGAGCAAGGAAAAGATCAATATCATCCCCAGGGGGGCTGGAACCAACATCTGCGGCAGTTCGGTGGCCAGGAAAGGCGGCATGATGATGGCCTTTCACCGGTTGAACAGAATCCTGGAAATCGATCACGAGAGTATGTGCGCCGTGGTGCAACCCGGCGTGGTAAACGCCGATCTTCAAAAGGAAGTGGAAAAACAGGGCCTGATGTACCCGCCGGATCCGGCCAGCCTGTTCGTTTCCACCATCGGGGGCAATGTCGCCTTGAATGCGGGCGGCCCGCGGGGGGTCAAATACGGGGTGACAAGAGACTATCTCCTGGGTCTCGAAGTGGTGCTGCCTTCCGGGGAGGTGGTGAGGACAGGAGGCAAGGCACTGAAGAGCGTGAGCGGATACGATCTCACCCGGCTCATGTGCGGGTCAGAGGGAACGCTAGGCATCTTTACCGAGATCATCTTGAGGTTGGTTCCCCTCCCGCCTGCCAAGGCGACCCTCCAGGCCATTTTTTCGGATCTGGACGATGCGGCGACTACGGTGTCGGCCATTATCGGCTCGGGCATTGTTCCCACCACCCTGGAGTTGATTGACCGGGTCGTTCTCGAAGTGATCAGGGACTATGGGGGGGCACAGTTCCCTGAGGGAGCAGAGGCCTTGCTCCTGATCGAGGTGGACGGTGAAAAGGAAGTGGTGGAGGGCCAGGGGGAGCGTATTGAGCAATTCTGCAGAAAAAGGGGTGCGGTCTCGGTGGAGAGGGCAAGCAGCCCCGAAAAGGCTGAAAAACTCTGGCAGGCCAGGAGAAGCGCCTTTGGAGCCGTTGCCGGCCTCAGGCCCAATTGCATTGTGGAGGACGCCACCGTACCTGTAAAGAGGCTGCCCGGGATGATCCGAAAAATCGTTGAAATATCAGAAAAATATACCTTGAAAATCGGCGTGCTGGCCCATGCGGGAGACGGAAACCTGCACCCGTTGATTATGACCGATCTTCGTGACAAGGAGGAAATGGCTCGAATCGACAAGGCGGTGGAAGAACTTTTCGAGGCTGCCATCTCCATGGGCGGCACCCTTTCGGGTGAACATGGCATAGGCATTGCCAAGGACAGGTTCATGTCCATGGAATTCAGCGAGAGGGCCATAGAACTCATGCGCGGCATCAAGCGTGTGTTTGATCCGAATAACATCCTGAATCCGGGGAGTTTTCTTTAGATGGCGGTGAATAATCATGAGAGAAGCCAAATGATATGGGAATCCTTTGCCGACGAATTTGATCAGTGCATCAAATGCGGGCTCTGCCAGGCCACCTGTCCCGTGTGCAAAGAACTCCTCCTTGAAAAATACACGCCCAGGGGCAAAATTCAGCTGACCAGGTATTATTGCCGGGGGGATCTGGAATTGAGTGAGCACTTCCGGGATATCTTCGCAAAGTGCCTGCTCTGCGGTGTTTGTTCGGTGACCTGCCCGAGCGGCGTGGATCTCAGGAGCGTTTTCACCGGTATGCGGGAAGAACTCACCAAGAAACAGGGCGTCCACCCCAAAGCAAGACCCGCTGTCACGTCTCTGATGGAGCATCACAACCTATCGGGCGAAGATAATGAAGAACGGGGCGACTGGCGGGATGATATCAAGGATACGCCCGGGCACCGGTATGAATGGGAGAAGGCCCGGGTGGTTTATTTTGTCGGATGTGTCGCCAGCTTTTTCCCCATGGTTCAGGAAATCCCCAGGAAGCTGGTTCAGATACTGGATTCTGCGGGGGTGGATTTCACTATTCTCGCCGGGGAGGAGTGGTGCTGCGGTTTTCCTTTAATAGGTGCCGGGTCTCCGCAGCAAATGGTCGAGGCCATGAAACATAACCTGGAAAAGGTGAGGGCAGCGGGAGCCAGGCGAATCGTATTTTCCTGTCCGTCCTGCCTCAAGACCTGGAAGGAGCACTATGAAACGGACTTGGAGCTCTTTCATTCCAGCGAGTTTATCCGGGAGCTCATTGCCGGAGGAGACATCTCCCTCGGACCTCTGGACACAAGGGTGACGTATCATGACCCCTGCGACCTGGGCAGAAACGGGGGAATCTACGATGCACCGAGACAGATATTGGAGGCCATCCCAGGGGTCACACTGGTGGAACTGGAAAAGAATCGTGCCCAGAGCGTCTGCTGCGGCGGTGGTGGAAACCTGGAAATGGTGGCCCCGGAACTTTCCATTAGGATTGCAGGGAAAAAGATGGAGGAGATTCAGCGCACAGGGGCTGATACGGTGGTAACTTCCTGCCAGCAGTGTGTTCGGACCATCAAGGGAATGGTTAGAAGGGAAAAAGCGAAATTCGAAGTAACGGATATTACGGGACTTGTTTTCCGTTCCATGTCCCTGGCCCGAACGGATGACCGTCCTGGACGGGACCATCAGACTTATGAAAGCATGTAAACAGTGGATGCGTATTTTCTTGGCAAGATTTCGTGATGCCCCGTATATACAAGTCGATGAATCCAAAAATACTCTATTTGCTCTTGCCGGTGTTTTTCGCTTTTTGGGTTTCCGAGGCCGGGGCCTCCTGGCTGATTGATGAGGGGAAATACCATATTTCCGCCCATGGCCGGACTGCCTGCCAGGACTGCCATGAAGACATTGCGGACAAGACACTTCACCCGGACCCATCCGAGGTCAAGAAGAGACGAGGGGATTTTTTTTCGCCGGAGAGGTGTTTTTCCTGTCACGATGAGATACAGAATGATTTGACTGCGGGAAAACACGGTCGGAAGAAAATCAAAAACCCGGAGAAATACAACTATTGCATCCGGTGCCACAAACCGCACCGGCAGCCGCCTGTGGGCGAGAACCGGACAGGGAGTTTCAAACCGGGCATTTCCCCTCAAGAACAGTGCGGGGCCTGCCATGAAAAAGAGGCCCAACTACCCGCCCTTTCAGAAGAAGACGAAGCGTGTATGTCCTGCCACCGGGCCGTGGATCCGGAAAAACCACAGGGAAGGGAGAAGATCCAGGCCCTCTGTTTCCACTGCCATGAGCAAGGGGATACCCCGGCAAGAAAAAAAACCGGTACCCTGGTCCCCCTGATGGATGCGGCGGCATACGGAGACACCCCCCATGCGAACCAATCCTGTCTGGCATGTCATCCCGAGGGCGCGGCCTTTCAACACCAGGAACAGGCAAAAGGGAATTGCCTCCAATGTCACACCCGCCATGATGAGAAAAAGACACACGATGCCCACCTGGATGTGTCCTGCGAGGCGTGTCATCTGGAAGGCGTAACACCGTTTCGGGATCCGAACACCAAGAAGGTCCTATGGAAGCTTTTGAGGGACCCGAGAAAGCCCCTCCAGGTCCACGACATGGTTACAAGTGGGGGGCAGGACACCTGCAGACGCTGCCACACCGAGGGAAACAGAGTGGGTGCCTCTGCCATGGTCCTGCCTGCCAAGAGCATCGTCTGCATGCCCTGTCATGCGGCCACCTTTTCTGTTGGAGATACCACCACGATCATTGCGCTTCTCGTCTTCCTTGCAGGTATTGTCCTTGCGCTGTCTTACTGGCTGACCGGCTCCCTGCACGGAAAGGGAGATGGGAACTTGGAACCGGAAAAGCACACGTCCGGTTTCAAAAGGATATGGCCCTTCATTCGCGCCCTGGTGCTGGACATCCTTCTCCAGAGGAGGCTTTACCGGCAGTCTGAAGGAAGGTGGCTGGTCCATGCTCTCATTTTCTACCCCTTCCTGTTTCGTTTCGTTTGGGGCATGACGGGTCTCCTCGGGTCCCTGTGGAAACCCGGGTCCGGGATCGTGTGGATACTGCTCGACAAAAATCACTTTGTAACCGCGTTCCTTTTTGATCTGAGCGGGGTTCTTCTCCTTCTGGGAATTCTCCTGGCACTGGTCCGGGGCACGCTGAAACGGTTCACGCAGCGTTCAGCACTGCCCAAACAGGATCCCCTGGCCCTTGGCCTCATGGGGGGCATCGTGATGGTCGGTTTCGTGCTGGAAGGCATGGGCATGGCCATGACGGGTCTTCCGGGAGATGCGGAATATGCGTTTTTGGGGTACTGGATCAGCAGGCTCTTTTCGGACCCATCAGGATTGACAACCATTTATGGATACCTATGGTATGGTCATGCGATCCTGGCCGGTGGTTTCGTGGCCTATCTGCCCTTCAGCCGGCTGCTCCACATCATCCTGGCCCCGGTGGTCCTGCTCATGGGTGCAGCCGACGAGCATGATACCGGGAAAGGGAAAAAAGAGAAAGCAGATGGTTATGGAGAAAGCGATGGATGAAAAGATGAGACAGGTTCTCATGGATATCGTGGGTGCTGAGAACTACACCGAGAGCACGATCGACATGGTCTCCTATTCCTACGACGCATCTGAGCACAGCCACCGTCCCTCGTGTGGGGTTTGTCCGGCATCCGTAGAGGAGGTTTCGGGAGTCCTCAAGCTGGCGAACCAGGAAAAAATACCCGTCATACCCCGGGGCGCAGGAACTGGTCTCTCCGGCATGGCGGTTCCCATCAAGGGGGGGATTGTTCTGGACTTGAGCCACATGAACCGGATCGTGAAGGTGAGCATTGAGGACCGGTTGGCCGTGGTTCAGCCTGGTGTGATTTATGCAAACCTCGAAAAGGCACTTTCACCCAAGGGGTTTTTTTTCCCGCCGGATCCTGCCAGTGGAAAGGCCTCCACCCTGGGTGGAAATGTGGCCACGAACGCCGGTGGGCTCAAGGGTGCCAAGTACGGCACGACGCGCGATTATGTCCTGGCGCTCCAGGTGGTCCTTCCCGATGGGAGGATCATGAAAACAGGTTCCAGTGCCATGAAAAGCGTCTCCGGCTATGATTTAACGAGGCTGTTTGTGGGCTCAGAGGGTACTCTGGGTGTGGTGACGGAAATTACCCTGAAAATCAGCCCGCGGCCTGGGGCGACCTCCACAGCGCTGGCCACTTTTGATGACCTGGAAGACGCCGGCCATGCCCTCACCGAGGTCATGCACAGCGGTATCATCCCCAGCGCGCTGGAGATATTGGGCCGGGAAACCATTCGGGCCATCAACCAGAACACGGACCTTGACCTCCCCGAGGTAGATGCCATGATCCTGGTGGAGACGGATGGTTACACACAGGGGGAAACAGACTACCAGATGCAGAAGGTTCTGGACGTGTTTAACCGGAACAACCCGAGGGAAGTCAACCGCGCGGCAAACCAGGAAGAGGCGTCGGGCCTCTGGGAGGCGAGAAGATCGGCCTACGGGGTCCTGGCCAGGATAAAGACCCATTTCGTCCTGGAAGACGTGACGGTGCCCATGTCAAGGATTGCGGAACTCCTCAAGGGAATCGACGGCATTGCCAGAAGACGTGATATTCAGATCGCCACATTCGGTCACGCCGGGGATGGGAACCTCCACCCTCAGATCCTGTATGACGGCTATGATCCGGAAGAGGTCAAAAAGACAGAGGCGGCGAGCGCGGAGCTGTTCAAACTGGCCATTGACCTGGGCGGGACCCTGACCGGCGAGCACGGCATAGGCCTTGCCAAGGCGCCCTACATGACCCTGGAACACGACGAGGTGGAGATGGCGGTGATGCGGGGATTGAAGCGGTTTCTTGACCCGAACAATATCCTCAACCCGGGCAAGATGGCCCTGGAAGGTTAGCTCGCAGCTCATAGCGCACAGAAAAAGGGAAATTGTTTTTCATGCTGTGGCTTTCAGCTATCAGCTATGAGCTCTTCAAGGAGAAAAAGAGAGATATGGAAGCAAAATACGATTTTGAACGGAAATACCGGGAACAGATCCTCCAGTGTTCCCGTTGCGGATTCTGCCAGGCCGCGTGCCCGGTGTACGGGGCGACCCTCAGGCCCGCCCTGAATGCCCGCGGAAAGATGCTCCTGCTCAAGGAGGTCATGGATGGAAAGATCGAACTCAACGATGAGTTGATCGAGAGCCTTTTCCAATGCACCACGTGTGCCAGTTGCTATGAGAATTGCCCTTCCGGGGTGAACGTGCCTGAAATCCTCAAGCAGGTGAGGAAAGACATGGTCCACATTGGTTCATGCCACCCTGCCTTCAGGGGGATGAATGAGGTGTTGAAGAAGCACACCAATATTTATGCGGAAAACGAGCAGGAGGATTTCAATCGTGAACACAACAGGAAGGCACCGCATGTCTTTTTTGTGGGTTGTGTCGGGCTCTACCGGGAGGATGAGTCCACCGAAGAGACCCTTGAACTGCTGGACAGGCTGGAAGTGGACTACACCCTGATTGATGAGGTGTGCTGCAGCGGCGTGCTGGAAGATGTGGGGTACGAACTGAACGAAGATCTGGCCCGCATGAATATAGACACGATCCTGGCAACGGGTGCCAAAAAGGTGATCACCGGCTGCCCTTACTGCTTCAGGACATTCAACAACAAGCCCCAGTACGGGGAGCTCAAGGAAAAGGGCGTGGAGGTCGTTCACATTGCCCAGTTTCTGAAGGATTTTGACTTCGGCGTCAAGACGGACAAGGTGGTGACCTACCACGATCCGTGTGACCTGGGGAGGCATT
>CAYUCJ010000084.1:0-9926 GCA_964443285.1 uncultured Desulfobacteraceae bacterium
GACTTATTGGTTTACATAATATATATTATCGGACGTAATAAAAGTTCAGGATTGAGCTGATCAACTGAGCTGATCAGCGTTTTGCTTTGGCCTTGTAGAGGTCCTTGTCGGCTGAGTCCATTAATTCTTCGGCCTCCATGTCACCTGAATATTGGGCGAAACCCATGCTCGCCCCTATACCGCAAACCGTTTTCAAGACACTGGCGATTCGTTTCCCGATCTCGCTGGCAACCGTTTCATCGGCATCGATAAGGATGACGGCAAATTCGTCCCCGCCATACCTGTAACCGGAATCCACATCCACACGGATACTTGCCCGAACGATGGTCCCGGTCTTCTGGAGAAGTTCATCACCAGCCAGATGCCCGTGGGTGTCGTTGAACCATTTGAAATTGTCAAGATCGAAAAGTATCAGGGAAAGGCGCTGTTTTTGCCTTCTGGCGCGGGTGATTTCTTCCCGGAGCCGTAGGTAGAAATGTCTCTGGTTGTAGAGGCCCGTCAGGGAGTCTGTGATAGAAAGGCGGTTGAGCTCCAGTTTGGTGTTTCTTTCGATAATGGCACGCTTGATTTTCGCCTCCAGTTCATCGGCACTGAACGGCTTGTTGATGAAATCCGTGGCCCCTGCATTGATGACGTCGAGATATTTGAAACCCTTTGCATGAGCCGTCATGGCGATAATGCAGATTTCCGGATAGCCGGCCCTGGCTTTCCTGATCAGCTCAAGACCATCCATCCCGGGCATCTTCATGTCGGTGATCAGGAAAGTAATTTTCTCGTTTTTCAGTTCATCGAGAGCCGTCTTTGCGTCGACCGAGGCTATGGCTTGGAATTTGAGAAGCTGGAGGCTTTCCACGAGCGTTTCTCTTATGAATCTCTCATCATCAACGATCAGGCATATCTCTTTGCGATAGTCTATGGTTTGATAGTTGATGGCAGGCAGAATCATTATCTGGTCAGTCGGCATGTCACTCCCGTGAGTTATTGATGGAATCGCTGAAATCCAGGGGTTTCCCAAGAAGAGAATGCAGGTAACCATGCTGAATTGAAACATTAACTATATTTCCTATATATCTGATAGAACAAGCTAAATTAACAATCTTATTGGATCCGGTACGACCCATGAGCTGCGTTCCTTTCTTGCTGTGGCCTTCGATCAACACGGGTAGTTCGCGTTTTTCGAGTCGTCTGTTCTTCTTGAGTGTAATCGTGTTCTGAAGATCCTGCAGGACTGCGAGCCTGCGTACTTTTTCCTCCTCGCCGACCTTATTTTCCATGTGAGAGGCCAATGTACCTTCTCTGTCTGAATATTTAAAGGAAAAAAGAGAATCGAACTGCACCCGGTCAACAAGATCAAACGTCTCTTCAAAGTCTTTCCGGGATTCGCCCGGAAAGCCGACCATTACGTCACTGGTGATTCCCATTTCAGGTGCGGCATCCCTCAGCTTTTCCACCAGGGACATGTAATGCTCACGGGTATAGCCTCTTTTCATACGGCGGAGAACTTCGTTGGCGCCCGCCTGGAACGGTAAGTGGATGTGCGGGCACAATTTGTCCAGTTCCCCGAAACAACGAATGAGGTCATCGCTGAGGTCCTTTGGATGTGAGGTTGTAAACCGCAGCCGGAGGAGCCCCTTCAACCCGTTCAATTCATGGAGAAGACAGGAGAAATCATAGCGATTATCGCCCTCCCCCCAGAAATAGGAATTGACGTTTTGGCCGAGGAGCGTAATCTCCTTCGTTCCATTGGCAATGAGTTGGCGGGCCTCCGCAAGGATGTCTTCCGGTGATCGTGATATCTCCCTGCCCCTCACGTAGGGGACGATACAATACGCACAGAAGTTGTTGCAGCCCTGCATGATGGAAATGTAGGCCGTTATTTTTTCGTTCGGCAGGTTACGCGAGCAGGATGTCAGGGGCGGATGATCGAGGCGCGTGGCTGTTCTTTTTTGTCTGTGGTACGACACGTCGTCAAGCAGGGTGCCGATATTGCCCAGTTCCCTCGGGCCTATGACAAAATCAAGCCGGGGAAACCGTTTGAACAACCGGTTCCCCTCCAGCTGGGCGAGACATCCCGCCATCCCGAGAACCATTTCAGGGCGCCCGAGCTTGATTCGTGACACCCTTCCGAGAAGGCTGAAGGCCTTCTGGTCAGCCTTTTCCCGGACCGTGCAGGTATTGAGGATCACCAGATCTGCCTTTTCAGGTGCATCCACCGGGGTGAATCCCATTTCTCTCAGCTTGCTGCCCAGATATTCCGAATCGTATTCATTCATCTGGCAGCCCATGGTGGCAATGTAAAAACCTCTGGACAACGGTATCCTGCTCCTGAACTCCTCTACGGGTATGCCATCTTCCCGCTGCACTGCCGTTATCAGTTGTCTCACCGTTTCCTCGCAGCCGGGAGCGGTTTTCACTTCAATCAGAGCGCTTTTCGGGTCGAGTGTCTTGACGATCCCCATCCCGTCATAGGATTCGATGGTGTACCTCAAATAACTGATATCTTTACGATTGACTCTAAACGTCAGCCTAACGCTTTCCATGGCCGTAAGTGGTTCCGCCCCACATCAGTTTTGTCCGCAATATCTCGAAGTAATTGTAGCCGGGCGGTGTAAAGAGATGGATGCTTCTTCGCGATTTTTTTATGATTACAAGGTCTCCACAATGAAAATCGAAACCAACCTGTCCGTCGAATGTGAGCACAACGCGTTCTTCGCTCTCTTTCCCCAGTTTAATCTCTATGATCGAGGAGTCAGGGAGAAGAATCGGCCGATTGGTCAGGGTAAAAGGACAGATCGGCGTCAGGACGAAAGCTTCCATGGTGGGATACAGTATGGGGCCCCCGGCAGACAGGTTGTAGGCCGTTGACCCTGTGGGTGTTGACACGATCAGTCCATCCGCCCTGAAGGTGGTCAGAAACTCACCGTTTATGGTGACTTCCAGGTCAATGATTCTTGCCAATGTTCCCTTATTGATCACCATATCGTTCAGGACCTGGAACCGCCTGAATTCTCTCCCCTCCCTGATGATCTCAACCTCCAGGAGAACCCTGCCCTCCTTTTGGAGGCCTTCCGCCAGGAGGAGCTCGATCACCGGGTAGAGTTTGTTCAACGGGATGCCGGTGAGAAACCCCATTCCGCCGAGATTCACTCCCAGGATCGGTACGCCGAAACGGCCCACACGGCGCACGGCACCGAGCAATGTACCATCCCCTCCCAGGACGACAACCCAGTCAACGGTTTTGGGTATGCAGGATGGCTCTTCGCAGGAAGGATCCAGAGTGTCCAGGAATTCCATTTCCTCTGAAAAAACCCTGATTCCGCGTTCCTTCAACCATTTCTCAAGCTTTCCTGCCTGAGTCCTGGCTGGTTTATGACGATGTTTGTAGACGATGCCCACAGATTGCGAGGCCATGGCAGAAATCCCCTATTTGGCGGCCCTCTGAATAACGACCCATTCATCTGTCTCGTTCGATGAGGTGTCCACCAGGAGGTGAATGAGATTCAGGGAGGGGTAAAGGGTTTTGAGGTCTTTCAGATCCACGGGCTCGAATTTCTTCAGATTGTTTGTATAAGCCTGTTCAGTAAGGGCGTTGGACTCATAATTTTCCTTGGTTCGAAGGGATATCCGTTTGAGGGACACCTCTTTGGGGCACTGGGTTTGCTGAATGACAAAGGTCAGTCCGTGCCTGGCGGCGATTTCAGCCGCCCGCCTCCTCAGGGCCTGGGTAACAAATGTCGCGTCAAGGATGACCCCGTTTCCTTTGCCGGCCAGTTCATCAGCCAGTCTGAACATTTCGTCGTAGACCAGGATCCGTTTGTTCATGTTCGAAGCCACTTTTTCATCGAATATGTCATCATTCCTAAGGACTTCAAGCCGGACCATATCGGTTCGCAGGATCCTGTATCCCTTGAGGGCGGCAACGACTTCCGTCGTCTCGGTCTTGTAAGACGCCGGAAGACCGCAACCGATGAGTAGGGTCCTGGAATCCAGTTCCCTTGTTATGAAATCTTTAAAAGGTTCTTTCATGTATCGCTCCGGTTATTTCCCGATGTAAGCATATGCCAACTCAAAATATTTCCGTGCGGTTGCGATGGCGTTTTCTCTTCCCTCTGGACTGATACTGCTGTCGTCCAACTGAAAACTGTTGACCTTCCCCCGTACGAAGGCGCGGTAAACCTTGTAGAAAGTAAGGAGGGGCTCAACGCCTGGTTGCTCGTTCGCAAAGCCTCTGTAGAAATTCCAGAGTGTTTCGGCCTCTCGGGTCCCGCCGTGGTATTCCAGGTCCATGATCAGAAAGGCCATGTCGGCGATGGTATCACTATATCGGAAACGCTCGTTGAATTCAATGCAGTCGAAGATGGGTATCCCTGGCGTCAGGCAGACATGTTCCATATGGAGGTCCCCATGGCAATCCCTGATTCGCCCATCAGCCACACGCCTGAGAAACAGTTCGTCGTATTGGTCATAGAACGCCTTTGTCCATTTTTCAAGGGCTGTAAAAGCATCCTTTTCTATGGTCAGGCCCCGATATTTCTCGACTTGCATGAAGTTCTCATCGGTGTTGACTTTGAAAGATTCCGGTCTGCCGAACCGTTCGATCTCGGGAGATCTCTCGGCGCCGGCGTGGAAACGGGCAAGAACCGCTGCGATGCCCTTGAGATGCCTTTCAGTCACGCCTCCTTTTTGGAACACGTGGATCATCAGGCTTTCTTCAGGGAGGCGTTTCATTTTGACGGCATATTCGACAATGTCTCCCCGCTCACTGCTGAGAGAGTAATTCTTTCCATCGTGGTATACCGGGAGAACGCCCAGGTACATGTCCGTGGAAAGGCGACTGTTCAGGAGGACTTCCCGGTGACAGTAGAATTCGCGTTTTTCCAAGGTGGAGAAATCGAGAAAGCCGAAATTGACCGGCTTTTTTACTTTGTAGACAAAGTCGTCGGCCACAAACACCACGGAGATGTGCGTCTGGACCACAGAAACGTGCCCTGTTTTATCCGGGAGCGCCCGCGGATCACAAAGGTCATGAATGAGACGGTTCATTGTCCACCTCGACGTTGAACTGGCGTCCCACAAAGGACGGCACATCAACGGTTCCCATGATGACCGGCTGCTGGTGGCAGTCAGACCCCCCGGTGACCATCAGCCCTTCCTGCCGGGCAAACGCAAGATAGGATGCCGTGGTTCGTTCGTCCAGCCTCGAATGAAAACACTCCAGCCCGTCCAGAAAGGGAAGCATCGCGTCTCTGATGATTTCCAGCTGCTCTTCAATGGCGTCGGTGAAGGAGACCAGAGACGTGCCGTTGGGATCGCCGGGATGGGCAAGTACCAGCTTGCCACCCGCGGCACGAACCAGGTCAGACGCCTCTTCGAGGGACACGGGAAGCTTGGGCACATTGCATTTCACCAGGTACCTGTCGAATGCCTCCTGCCGCGTGGAAACCATTTCCTTGCTGACCATGTAATCGGCAATATGGGGTCTGCCGATGGCCCCGTCCACCGATTTCTCGATGGTCTTGAAATCCTCGGGTGTCATGAGGCTTAGATTCTCTCTCGCCCTTTCCCGGTTTATCTTTTCAAGGATGCTTTGGGCTCGCCTGGCGCGATATTCTCGCAATTGCCGGGTTTTTTCCAGGAGTGGCCTGTCGTGGATGTCGTAGTTGTATCCCAGCACGTCCAGGGAAACGGGTTTTCCATCTCGGTAGCGGGGATGCGAAAAGGAGATATTCAATTCGACGCCTGAAATGCAGTGAAGATCGAAATCCCCGGCGAGTGAAAGAGCGGATTCCTGGCATTGAACGGCATCGTGGTCCGTAATGGAAACAAGCCTGATCCCCCTCTTTTGTGCTTCTTCAAAGATCTCCGGCAGGGCCATCTTTCCGTCCGAGCAATCCCTGGAGTGAATGTGCAGATCAATTTTCATAGTTTTGAATGAGTTCCCCTCCAATTTCCAGGGCCCTGAAATTGCCCTCCAGCCTGGACTTCGGAAAAACCGCACTGAGGATTTGTTGGATATCAGCCCTTTTAAGAGGCACTTCGGGAAGCTCACAGATGGCTCCCAGCATGATCATATTCAACATGATGGGGCCGCCGAACTCCACTGCCAACTGGGTGGCATTCAACCAGAAAAGCCTGTTCTCATCACGGTCTAGCGCGTCACGAATCCAATGGAGTTCCGGATAATCCACATCGCCGGCAATGACATTCAGGGGGTAGATTGGGCGTGCATTGACGATCAGCGTGGAGTTTTTCTTGGCATATTCCGGGAAAACCCTGAGGGTTTCCAGGGGTTCAAGGCCCACAATAATATCCGCCATGTTGGGCGGTATGACGGGACCATAGCTTTTTCCATCGGAGAGCCGGACATGGCTCATAACCGCCCCTCCCCTCTGGGACAACCCGAATGTCTCGCCGATGGTCACCTGAAACCCCTTGTTGACGGCGGCCTTCCCGAATATCTGAGAAGCCAGGACATTCCCCTGCCCGCCCACACCCGTGATGATAAGGTTAAGAAACATCATGAACTCCTTTGGGGTTCTTTTCAATGGCCTGCCGGGGGCAGATCTCCGAACAGATGCCGCAGCCGACGCATATCACCTGATCGATCTCCGCCCTGCCCTTTTCGTCATTAAACACAAGACCCGGGCAACGGAAAATGCGTGTACAATACCTGCCGCAGCCGCAGGCTTCCCCGAGGCACCTCTCCTCTTGCACATCCATGCGGTAGGGAAAACCTCCTTCCCTTCCCTGAACGAGGGCGCACTTCCTGCGGAGAATGAGCACCCTTTGTCCCTTTTCTTGAAGCAGGTCGTAGATGGTCCGGGCGGTTTGCCCCATTTCATAGGGATCCGCGATCCGAACCTCTGCCCCGATAGACCTGCAGACGTCTTCCATCGCCACGATCCCTGTCTCTTCACCCATCGCCGTCGTCCCTGTACCGGGATGCGGCTGAAAACCGGTCATGGCGGTGGTACTGTTGTCAAGAATCACCAGGAAGAGGTCGGCCCGGTTGAACCTGGCATTGATGAGCGCGGGAATGCTTGCGTGAAAAAACGTGGAGTCACCCACGACGGTGATCACGGGCTGGTCAAACCCGAATTTTTCGAGCTTTCCATAACCGCTGGCCAGACCCACGCCAGATCCCATTGCATGGACGGATTTTACCTGGTCGAAACCGGTCGGCCACATCCCCATGGAATAGCAGCCTATATCCCCGGAAACGAACCCGTCACGGTTGTCCCACGCCAGCGCGGTCTTTATGGCGTTATAAGAGGCCCTGTGGGGGCACCCCGGGCAGAAGCCAAACTCTCTCGGCGGAATTTTCTGTTCCAATTCGGATCGGGCGGGTCCCGAAAGGACCTCGTTTCCAGAGGAAGGGGAGAGATTGAGCAAGGAGGCAAGGGTTTCCAGGAGGGATCTCGGGCTCGTTTCACCGCAGTCCGGCATGTGACCCGAGGCCTTTCCAAACCACGTCTTCATTCCGATCTCTTCCCCCAGGCGAGCCGCGTATGACAGAACAGCTTCTTCCACAAAGGGTTCCACGTCTTCAACAAAAAGGATCTTTTCGGTCCTTTTTAGGTATTTTCTGATGAGCCCCCGAGGCAAGGGCCAGATGGTGCCCAGCTTGAGAATGCCGACCTGTAGATCGAGACCCAGTATTTCAACCGCCTCCGAGGCATAATTCCAGGAACATCCGGATGCGATGATGAGCAGTTCGGGGGTTTCCGGTCCGTCATACCTGTTGAATGGGGATTGCTCAAAGAGGGCCATAGCCTGTGCCAGCTTTTCATGCCTCCTGCGATGCTTCAAAAGGATGGGAAAGGTGTTGAAGGGCGGCCCTTTGATGTCATAGCGGGGGATCCCGAATTTTTCGGCAATCGCACCCGTTTTGACGGTGGAGCGGGTGTGGGAAAGCCTGGAGACGCTCCTGATCATGACGATATTCTGAATCAATTCAGAGAGCTCAAAGGCCCATCTGGTCATGTCGAGGGCCTCCTGTGGGGTGGCAGGTTCAAGGAGTGGAATATCGGAAATCTGCGCGAACACCCTTGCATCTTCTTCGTTGGTACTTGAAATGCCTCCCGGATCATCGCAGGAAACAAGGACGATTCCACCTTTGGTCCCGGAAAGGGTCAAATTGGTGAGAAAATCCGAGACCACGTTCACCCCATTCTGTTTCATACTGGCCATGGCCCTGCAACCCGCGAAGGAGGCAGCCGTCGCAGTCTCCAGGGCAACCTTTTCGTTGGTGGACCATTCCACGTAGATGGGAAGCTCCCTGGAGGCCTTCGAAAGGGTCTCTATGATCTCAGAAGAAGGGTTCCCGGGATACCCTGCGCAGAAACGAACGCCTGCTTCAAGGGCACCTCGGGCAATGGCCTCGTTGCCCTGTAACAACAATGTGCTTTCACGCTTCCGGCTTATTTCATTCATCACGTCCCCTGTCCGGTTCTCTGTTGTCCGGCTGTCTCAGCCCTTGCACGCTTGTTTGCCGCGGCCTCCTCAAGATGGTTCAGGCTTTTCCCGGGGAGGTCCGCTTCCTCCACGAACCCGGCATCGACGGCCTCGCGAAAGCGCTGCGCCCCCCTCTCCGTTCGAATCACAACGGTATTCCAGTCATCCTCTCCTTCAAGAGTGCCCACCGAGAGGTCGGCCCATTCCGCCGTCATGTCAGAGCAAAGGGTGCATCCTTTTAGAACGAGTGAACGCAGTTCTCCCAAGGGAAAATCTGACCAGCCATCTCCCGTCAACACTCTGAAAACCTCGGCCGGCGGCGGCGGAATATCGTACTTCTTGACAGGTCCAACAATATTTTTTCCCCCCATGTAGGCCCTGAGCTTTCTGTAGTCCAGTGCCCAAGTGCAGAAAAGACCGATCGTGAGGGTCACCCGGCGAATCCTTTCCCCACCATCCGGTGCCGATCTGGCCGCTTTGGCCAGGGCCTCCATCTGGCAGGGCAATCCCACCACACCCATATGATCTTCACCGGCGTGGATGGCTTCATTCAGGGTGGCCAGGCACCCTGATGCAGAATACCTGGACCCTGCACATGCCAGGATTTCCGAGGCCGACCTGATCAATCTTCCCGATGGAGACCGGGCTTCGCCGGAATCCGTGACAATGGCTGACCGGATGTGCCCATTTTCCAGGGCGCTCATCAAAAGTGCCGATACGATGCCACCGTATTGTCCGCCCGCACGGGTTCTGGTGTCTTTGGCCCTTGCAGCCCGGATTTCACTGTAAGGCCCTAACTTCCGGTCTCCAGGTGTGTCTCCCTGCTCGCTTTGAAGTGAAGTGCCTTCAAAATCTGCCCGTGGGCAGACCTGGAGGCATCGCCAGGTTTCGGCCTTACAGGCGTCAACGACCACCACTTGACCGTCCAGATAACTGAAATAGGGACAGAGTCCCACGCAAGCCCCGCATTTGACACAGATACCTTGCTCCAGGACTTCTTCAATAAGCGTCTTCTGGCCCTTGGGTGTGGTAGATTGCATGCCTTATCCACCTTCTTTTGGGGTTTTCGTTTCTCTTGTTTCGAACACCTCGCGTGGGCAAACGAACCGGTCGTTTAACGAGATGATGGTCGTATGGCCAAGCCTTATGTATAGCCCTGAGGGCAATCCAATTGTATTTAGTCAGTGGAGACAGGTATGTCAAGATTTTTGGAAATCCTGCAATCGGCCTCATGACCCCAAGGCCACCGTCTACTTTTCGCATCATACACTTTGACCGGTGATTTGGAGACATTCCTGATCACCCGCAAGAGGAAACGCGGCTCCTGAGATCCCGCAGTGGCGGGGAGATGGTACTTTGATGGCGGATGGGGTGACCCATGGTTGACTTTTTCTTCCATCTGGCTTAAGGGGAAGGGTCAAAGAGAAGAAAGGGTAGCGTCATGTTGGAGAGGATCAAACAAGCCTCGGAAT
>CAYUCJ010000085.1:0-9831 GCA_964443285.1 uncultured Desulfobacteraceae bacterium
GCCGGAAGCATGCCCTCAAGGATTTTCCGGTGGCAGTGGTCGCAATTCAGGGCGCAGGAGGAACCGGTGAGGGAGACGGCGGGATATTTGCCCCGTTCACCCAGGTAGAACATCTTCCCGGGAATGAAATACTGGACCTGTTTCCCGTGGGTTGCCCAAGAGACTTCTCTGGCTTCGTCCAGCAGTTCCCTAAGGTCCACTCCCCTGAGGGAATCCCAGTCGGTTAACCCTTCACGATTCATGATAGTACTCCTGAAAGGCAACCCAGGTCCGTCTCACGAGAGCAGAAAGATCTCCCTGATGCCATTCCGTCTCCAGCGTTAACCGTTTGACAGCCGCCTTTGCCAGAAGCGCGCCAAAGGCGTTTTTCCAGCCCCTGGAGTAATCGCCGTAACCCCGGTCATCCCCCCGAGCAATGGCTGCGGCAGCCCTCCCCGCCAGTTTGCCGCCGATGACGGCCTGGGGAATACCCCCTCCGGTAATGGCATGGGTGTGCCCCGCGGCATCACCGGCCAACAGCACCCTTTTTGCCATATCTACGGATGGGAGAGGCCCTTCCGAAGGGATGATACCGGCGGTGACGGCCATGACCTCCCCGATGCGATCTCCCAGCTTTCTCTTAAAGGCCGCAAGGCTCTCCCTGGCGATTCCCCCGAGTTCCTTTCGCACCCCGACGCCGACATTGGCCAGTTCTCCTCTGGGAAAGAGCCAACCATAGCCTCCTGGATATTCCTTTCCAAAATAGACTTCCGTTTCAAGCAGGGGTCGTTTCAAGAGGACGGTGTGCTGCAGCGCCAGGATGGTTTTCGTGTTCCGCTGCCCGATCCAGGATCCCACGGTAGAATTCGGGCCGTCCGCCCCGATGATGACCGAGGCGCTGACGGTATCCTCGCCCAGGGGGCCGCGGATCCTGACCTCGCCGCCTTCCAACCCCAGGGCCTTTGTCCCCGTTAGGATGTCCACACCGGCATGGGCCGCATTCGCGGCCAGGGCCTGGTCAAAGAGGTTCCTGTGAAGGATGTATCCGGGGGCCCTTCGTCTTTTGGTCGAACCGTCCGGCATGAAAGTGACCAGGTCCGTCACCTCCTGAGCGATGGCTTCTGCCGGGATTTTGACCTCACGCGTCAGGAGTCGCGGTACGTACTCGGCACACTGAACCGGCTCGCCGATCCGCTTTCTCTTGTCCACCATCAGAACGCGCGCACCGGCCTCGGCCGCCGATCGGGCTGCACAGGATCCGGCCGGGCCTGCCCCCACGACGAGGACGTCCACAGGCCGTTTCCCCATCACTTTCCGTAACCCATGATTTTTTCAAGAAGATCGACTTTCAGCTGGGTTTCCCCTCCAAAGGCTCCCTCCTCGGCTTCGGACTCCTGGTCGAGATCATAACACGAGGTGTTGTCAATATTGATCAGTATCCCGGCCATTCCGGCCTTCTCAAAATCCTCCCTGTGCTTGACGAAAAAGGGATCACAACAGCAGCCCAGGTAGGACTTGACTCCCCGTTGCTTCATTTCGGCAAGGGTGGCCTGAAGATCCTCGAAATTGACGATCGTGATGGGTTCCATGTTGTGGCGCTGGGCCAATTCATAGGCCACCCCCACCGTGCACCCGCCGCAGGAGATGCAGTTTTTGTCATAGCGGTATTCACAGCCGGACAGTTTGGCACAGTAGGGAAGCAGGATGACACTCGCCTCGGGCAGCCGGCCCAGGGCGTCGTTGATCATGAAGATGTTGTTGGATTCCTCGATGCTCAGTCCCAGGTTCCGGAGATCGCGTTTCTTGAGGGCTTCCCGAATGGCCGCAATGAAGTCATCCGGTGTGACACCGGGCATCTCGGGCCGGGCTTTTTGAAAAAATGAACGGACCGTTTCCTCAATTTTGCTCAAGCGGCAGCGCTTCAACCGGGCCTCCAGGTCCAGTATGGTCCGCTTCGGGTAGGCGAAAAAATCGCCGGTGATGAGGACGGTCTTGATGCAGTCACGTGGCTCATCGAGCAGCAGGGAAAGGCGGATGAGACCCCCCGGGGCCTTGTGAACGGAATAGAGAACCCGGTCGTCACTGATGGGCCGTCGGATTTTGTAGATCCAGGAGGGCGATTGAAATTTTTCCATATGCTCATCCAGATAGGCCTCTTCCCAGGCCGAAAGATCCGCCGGCACGAATTCCGCCTGGAACTTCTCGGAAAAACCCTTCAAGATGGCCTTTTTCACCATGTCCAGAGGAGGAAGTTCGCCAAGCTCCCACTTCAGACAGGTTACCCGTTCCTTCAAGGCTCCGACCTCTTTGTCCCTGAGCTTTTCCGTCGGGATGCGGAGTGCCCGCAGCATGGTATCCAGATCCAGATCCATGAGCAAGGTCCCCTGGAACAGGAACGCCTGGTTGGCCTCGGTCCCGCCGGTGCCGGAGATCTTGCGCCCATTCACCTCGATGTCGTTTACAGGTCTGAAGGAGGCATCCAGGCCGAGAGATCGAAGGCCCTGGATGGCGGCGTCGCAGAGGGTGCGGTAGAGGGTGAAGACGTCATGGGAGACCACATCGGTGCCTGCAATGAGCTCCCAGCCAAGGGTGTCTTCACCGAAGTAAATGGCGCCACCGCCGGTTATGCGACGGTTGACATCGATGTGTTTTTGTTTGCAGTAGTCCTGCCGAATCTCCTGATCGACACTCTGATGAAATCCCACGAGGGCGCAATGGGGTTTGAACTGGAGGAATCGAAAGGTGTTGGGGACGATACCCCTTGCGCGTGCCTGGAGGAGGCTTTCATCCAGGCACATATTCTCAGCGGCCGTTCGTTGGCCGGTATCCAAAAGACGCCAGGTCTGCATTTTGATCAACCGGAAGCCTTCGCACCCATCTGCGTTTCGATCAAAACGATATCCTGGGGGGCAGGTTGAAAGGGATAGTTTCGCAGAAGGCCGTTCATGGCCTGGGAGGGCGTTTCGTTGGCATAAGGCCGATTACATCCCGGACACCCCGTGGTCATGAAGGGTGTCCCTTCCTGGATAACGGCGGCGATTGCATCGGCGGAGAGGCCGAATCCTGTTATCCTTCCCGATTCAAACTGCATGTTTTCAAACCGGGATCTCTCCTGGTGGATCAGGTGTCTGGCCAACTGGACCCGGCGGTATTGTTCCATGGGCGGCTGTGACCCCTCCGACATGGCAGAACTCTCTTCCGGGAAAAAGGAAAAAAGGTGTGCCCTCGCCCCAAGTTCGTGACAGGTCTGGATGAATCGAACGGCCTCTTCTTCGGTCTCTCCCAGGCCGATGATCAGATGCACACCCACTGCCCTCCCCCCGTTTCCCATCGCATCAACTGCTTCGCGGATGCCCTCGAGGTAACGATCCCAGCGATGGGGACCCCTTGCGCCTTTTCCACGCATCTTCCGGAAGAGCTCCGGTGTAGCGGTGTCCATGGCGATGGTGATGTTTTCGGCTCCGGCATCCCGCATTCTCTCCAGATCCCTTTTTGAAAAGGAAGTGGGGGTTATGAGAGTGGAGACCTTGAGACCGGTTCCCGATTTGATCCTTTTCACGATTTCCAGTAGGTCTCGGGCCATGTTGGGCGCGGTCAAGGCTGAAACGCATACGCGCTGTATAAAGGGATCCTTTTTCGCGGCGGAGTTTATCGCCTCGATGACCTCGGAAAGGGGGAAGGAAGGCCATTCCACTCGGATAAGGCTCTTGCATTCGGGGTCCTGGGATACCTCTCTGGCCTGGCCGCAATAGAGACAGTTCCCCTTGCAGCCGGTGTCTGTTTCCATGAGGAGGTTAATGCAGCCCAGTCTGGCATTTCGGTAGAATCTTCCTTTTCGAAAACCCAGCGTCATGGCCGCCGCGGTGCTTAATCTCACAGTTTCAGGTGATGCCATAGTCAGTTCCCATACAACTTAGAGGTTAGCGCTTGTTTCTACTCCCCGCAGGTCTTGATCAGTTCCAGATAGTCCCCGGGAGACAGAAGGCGGTCCGTATCAATCTCCCCCTGCAGGTGTATCCTCACAAACCAGCCCTCGGTAAAGGGGGCGTGGTTGATGATTTCCGGATGTTGAACAAGCTTTCCATTCACTTCAACCACCGTTCCTTTGACCGGTGAATAGAGCCTGTCAACCCATTTGCTGGTCTCGATGGATCCGAAGTCCTCATCCAATTCGACGGATTTCCCCTTCTCCGGCAAATCAATGTGGTTCACATCGCCGGCACTGTTCTGAATGTAGTCGGTCCACCCCAGTGTACACAGACCCTCGTTGATTTCCGCCCAGAGGTGGTTTTTCGTGTAGCGCAACCCCTCGGGGATCGCCACTGTTTCGTATTGCATATGCACCTTCCCTTTCTTTCAATCAACCCGACTTCTTATGTGCCCTCCCTGGAAAAAGCCGTCAGGGGGAATCTCCCCCAAGGAGGATCTTCACCTTGCGTTTTTCCAACAGCTTCACGGGCCCCAGGTCATAGATCTCCCGGATTTCGTTCAATCCCCGGATATGCATGGAGCATCCAGTCCCCATGATATGGACCAGGCCATCTTGTATGCCGGGGGGCACTTTTTCATCTTTTCTTTTTGCCATCATCAGGCCATAGATGTCAACATCCGATGGACACGCCTCCATGCAGTTCCAGCAATTCACGCACTGCCACGCCCCCCCTTCGGATGCTTCATTCAACACCGACGCCATGGAGGTCTTTCCGTTTTGCCACACGGGGCAAACCTCCAAGCAGAGGCCGCACCGGTTACATTTTCCCTTGTCCGCTTTATCCAAGCGCCAGGACCTCCCTGGGTGACAGGTGCAATGATTCAGGAGAAAACCCGAACGCAACGGCCGTCAATTGAGCTATCGACAGAGCCGGTATCGAGGTTTTCCGTTCGCTCCTGGTCATCTGCTGTTGAATGCGGCCTATCAGAAACAGACAATTTCCACAGGCGCCGCAGATCAGATCCGCACCGTGAGACCGGGCGGATTCCAATTTCGCTTTCCCCATACCAAGGCCAAGACCTTCATCGAAAAGGAGGGCCGTGGCCCCGCAGCATTCATATTCCATGGGGTAGTCGACCACGTCGACACCCAAAGCATCCAGGATCAACCGCATGCTTCGGGGCTTTTGCGGGTTGTCGCTGGTTTCGGAAATGGTTTTCGGCCTGAAGACCTGGCAGGGATGGGTCAGTGCCGTCCGTCCCTCGATCTTTCGCCCGGCAGCCCCGGCGACGGCATCCAGTCGCCGGCAGAGGAGTTCCAGGATATGATAAACTTTTACGCCGCCTCCATAACCGACCCCCAGCCGATCCAAGACCAATTTGGTCTTGCTGCGGAGTGCAGGATCGTCCCTGAGAAGCAAATTGGCCCGTTTGAAATTCTGGGTACAATTGCCGCAGAGTGTGACGAGGGTGGCCCCTGTTTGTTCTGCGAGTGCCAGATTGTAGGCGGAAAAGTTGATCCAGTTTTCCGTCTCGCCGGGGAGCAGAGATGACCCGCAACAGAGGAAAGCCTCCGGGTCGACGATCTCATATCCCAGCCGCTCAAGGACCATCCGTGATGCCAGTTCATATCCCTGGAACCGTGCAAGGATCATGCATCCCGGGAAAATGGATACCTTCAAAGCCCTGCCCCCTTCGGACAGCGACCGGGCAGGACCTTTATGGAAGTTGAATAGAGAGCCAAGCCGCTACCACCAGCAGATCGTTTTTTCGTTTTCAAAGACCAGTTCGATCAATTTGTCGTAATCCACATCACCTTGATACATTTCAAACTGTCGGGCATCATTTCCTTCTGAAACGGCTGCCATCAATGTCCTGACGGTGTCATCCGGTTCGGATTTCAGCACGTGCAATAATTTCATTTGTTCCCCCTGTTAGAATGGGATGACGAGGTCATAGTCGGCGAGTTTCCTGCCCATATCCTCGATCGTCATGTACGCGAAAAGTTCCCACGTATCCACGTTTGCCTGCGTGTCCGTGTAGAGATGGCATTCCAGCTCCTCCTGGAGGAATTCCAGGTTTTCCCTGTAGCCATCCACCCGGTCTTCAGGCATGTCCACTTTCCCAAGGACAAATACATCGGCCTCGATCATCTCAAGACCCATGCCGAGGCTCGATCTCAGCCCTTCCCAGTAGTTCTTCGGATCTCTGACAATCACTGCCACCTTGTCTGATTTCATCTTATTCCCCTTTCTATATCATCTATATCACCAGATAGCGATCGCACTCCCCCAACATGGCGCAGTGCCTGGATTGCGTGGCCAGGTCCGAGGGTTCCATGGCCGCAGGAGCCGGTTTGCCCTTCAGGCCGTGTTCTTCCCACCGCACGTTGCAAAGGGAGATCTTGTCACCGTCGTCACGATTGATGATCTGTGCGAGTTCCTGGTATCCGGGCTGCTGCGTCAGGAGAACGCCGTCATGGGTGAAAAAAATGATGAGCGCTTTGCCCGCCTTTTTTGCGGCCCTGGCAACTCCGATCAGATGACTCAAATGTTTGTCAGTGGGAACCAAAATCCCCAGCTTTTCCTTTTCCGCCATAAATGAACCTCCTTTTTCAGTTATGATTGGCCAAGAGGGCCCTCAACAGATCCTGTGGTCCCAATCCGGCGCTAAACAGATCTTTCTCACGGAAAAATGATTCCAGAATCCCAGGAAGGTGTTCCCCTTCCAGGGATATACCAACCAGCCTCTTTTCGAGGCCCGAAAAGTCCGCAGGAAAGGAAAGCAGACGCCCCGAGATGCGAATGCCGTCGATGACATCCTTCTTCAATCTGATGAGAATATTGAGCGTGCCTCCCGGCGACACGCAGAGGGTTTCCGTCACACGCACATCCGCCGTGATCTTGGTGAAGCTGGAGATTTTGCCCCCCTTCTGAAAGAGCCACTTCGGGTCCCGGAAACGGCTGTCGATACGATCAACCATCCTGTGTTCGTCCGGCGTGAGATCCCCCTCCTGGAGGGGTTCGCCCAGAACCCGGCCAAATTCCCCGACCAGGACCTTCTTTACCTCATCGCGGTCAGGGGCGGCACCCAGTTCTCTCTTCAGGCTCGAGACGTAGATCCGCATGCTGTCGTGAATCATATCCCGCAACGATTCCGAGCCAACCTTCAGGATTCGAGACATTTCCCCATAGTTGAAATCAAACATGATGTTGCCCACCACGACCGAGGCCTCTCCTATCCTGCCGGCTCCCGTGCCGCATATTTTTCTTTCCTGCACCTGAATATCGTGTCCGGGCAGATGTTGTGCATCGATCCCGAGCGTCCTGTAAGCGTTGACGGCCGGCTGAAGAAACTTCTTGTATAGAAAATCCACCCTTTTGGGGGCGTTCTCCCAAGGGAAGACACACTGGAAAAAGAGCTGATCGGAGTCCAGATAGACCGAACCTCCTCCCACTTCCCTTCGGATGATAGGAAGTCCGCTTTCACGGCAGTATTCCAGATCGATATCTTTTTCGAGAACCTGGTGGAAACCGATGCTGACGTAGGGTTCCTTCGGCGTGAGGAGAATAATGGTCCCCGGGGATCGATCGGTCGCGCAATAAGCCACGGCATGATAGACGCTCTGGGAGTGCAGGTGGGAAATCCGCCCCAGGTCCAGTAATCTGACCATCATGCCACCTTCAGGGGATGACCCGTTCAAACAAAATTGGCCACCTTGTTTTCCATTACCAGATCAACCAGTTTGTCATAACCGATGATCTCCGCCTTGTCCTGGAGACGCCCCTGCATACCGCGTCTTTCCACGTCCACGTCGATGGCGTAGATCTTTTTTCCCTTGACCGGTTCGGTATCCAGAAAAATACCGTCCTTGATCAAGACGATAACCGCGTCGGGGTCCATCTGTGCATACCGGAGACCCACGGGTCCGATAATCTTGTCGCCTAGCAAGTAAAGCATGGTGTCGCCTCCCTAGAAATCTATGTTGAAATCGTTTTCCTGGAGCAATCCGAAGGCCTTATCCCGTGTAATAACGGCAATGTCGGATGCCAGTTCGGATTCAGCGATCCCTCTCTCATCCAGGTCCTCCTTAACTGCAAAAAGTTTGGTCCCCATGTTCTTGAAGGACTCGAAATAGGCCAGGGCATCGGTCCGGTCCGCATCCTTGAGGCAATAGAAAACGCCATCGGATTGGAAGAGGACGGTGGGGATGTTCTCATCGATTCCGGCACTCACGCCGACCGCCGCCCGCAGACCTTCCGTGTAGAAAACGGTCCCAAAAGGAGCCCTGCATATGTTGATCAAAACCTTTTTTTCCGCCATTGGAAATGCCTCCTTGTTCTTTATGAATGAAAACTTCAAATGCCATCGTTGACCGTATGGGGCTCCCGGTCCGCAAATCGCGATTCACTCTATTCCGGTGTGCGTGTTTGCATGTGGCGGGAGAAAGACGATTCCCAAAACCCCATTTTAGAATGGTTCACATGCGTCTAAAGTGTGATGAAGGCATCCGACTCGCTGACCATGTCCGCCATATCCGGCAGACCACCCACCGGCACGCCTTCGATGTATTCCTTGCCTCCCTCCAATCCCCTTGCGTTCACGCAAATTCCGCAGGCCCTGATCGTGGCGCCCTTTTCGATGAGTTTTTTCATTCTGTCCACGGGCAGGGGAACGTCTTCAGGAAATTTCTGGTGCTTGAGGGCGTTATAGACGCCGTCGATATACCAGAACCCTTCCACTTCATGCCCCTTGTCCAGGGCGGCCTCTGCCAGACGGGCAAAAATTTCATAGTTTTCCGTCTGCCAGGGTCCTTCCGTCAAAATCAATCCCAGTTTTGCCATAATGCTGTACCTCCCTGAGCCATGTCTGCCAATAATGTTGGTTGATGGAACCGCAAGAAGTCCGCCGAAAGATTTCTTCCGCGCAAAAACCGAAACCCGCACTTTCCGGATTGCTTACTCCTCAAAAACCCCCTTGGCGGCATACTCGGCATATTGTTCCTCCAGCCACTTCTGGATTTCTTCGGAGCCGGTGATCAACTCACCCATCTCCGCATCCAGGTTGTTTGCCTCAATCACCACGAAGAACCCATCCCCGTAGCAGTCGGTATTAACCAGGTCGGGTTTATCAAGGACCATCTGGTTCACTTCCGCCAGCGTTCCACTCACCGGCGCCCTGAGGGGGCCGATGTACTTGCCCGCCTCGATGGAACCGAAGGGTTTGCCTTTCACGGCCTTGGCGCCGGCGGGTTTCAATTTTACATACTGCGTGTTGCCACCTGTGGCCTTCAGACCGAAGGAATCGAGACCCACCCGAACCATGTTGCCGTCCACTTTCGACCAGGTGTGCTCTTTGCGTTCGTAATAGAGATCATCGGGCAGTGCAATCCCCTTGTATTCCGCCATAACATTCATCCTCCTTTCTTGTTCCAATTCATATTCAAACCCCGGGGGAGTCGGCTGCGTCCTAGGTTCCTTGACGTGCCGTTAACGGATGCCTCCGTCGCCCACTCCCTGTCGCCTTGCTGTCATTTTGAATGCCAATTGGAATTAATCGGTTTTTTCGATCAGAAATCTCCACTTTCCCTCTTCCAATTCCTTGATGTGGTAAGGATAGGCCTTTTTCTTGAGGAAATTGGGGATGGACTCATCCGCTGCAGGTTTGTAGTCCACAATGACTTCAAGGACCTGCCCCTTGGTCAGGGGCTTCAGGGCATCCCTGGCGCCCATAACGGTGTAGGGACAGGTCTTTCCCGAAAGATCCGCCTTGGCATCGGGTTTGGCATTTTCAATTGACATGGTGATTCCTCCTTTTGTTAAGATGATCTATTATTAATAATAAACTTCCAACGAACTTAATTAAAGGATTATGTCCAAAAGTCTCGACATGAAGGGATATGGAGCGTTTTGGTCGGGCATT
>CAYUCJ010000086.1:0-9776 GCA_964443285.1 uncultured Desulfobacteraceae bacterium
TTGTCTATTTTGAGCGCGTCCAGAAGTCCGACCGCGTCGTCCGCCATGTCGTCGAGGGTATAAGGCGCCTCCACTTTTTCTCCGTTCATACTGGATCTCATGACTGCCATCACGTCGGGAATGCCTGCATTTTCCAATTTCGTGGATAGGCCCACGTCACGGTTGTCAAATCGCATTACATAAAGGCCTTTTCTCGCCCATTTTTGACAAAGTCCCTCATCCCATCCGATCATTTGCCCCCCGATTCCAGCGATCAACAGCAGTGGCGGAGATGAAGGTTCCCCGAAGGTCTCATATTCGATCTGAATCCCATTGGCAGATGCAGCTGGCATGAAAATATTTCCTATGGTTAATAAGCACTTAGATGGATGAAATATGGTGGATGTCTTGAGGCTTTATGACTTAAGGCGTCATCCTCCCGCGGGCGGGGTGTAAATGACGATAAAACATTTCGCTTCCTTGTTTCCATAGGATTCCCCGAAATGGGGAAAACTGGAATCGAAATAGATACAATCACCTTCTTCGACGATGAATTCCTGGTTTCCGTGGAGAAACTTCATCGTCCCCTCAAGAACAAAGAGGATTTCTTCGCCTTCGTGCTGGGTGATGGTTTTCTTCTTCGGGTGGAGCGGAAGGGTCAGGATAAAGGGTTCCATGTTCTTATTCGGGAAGGTATGGGCAACGGCCTCATAAGCATACTCGAAGGCGGTGCCTTTCCTGGGGATCAGAGGCCTTTCCCCTTTTCTTACAATGGAGATGGAAGTTTGTTGTTCCTCTTCCCCCACGAGGAATGAGATCGTAACCCCGAGGACGCGGGCGATGATTCCCAAGGTGGCGAGGGGAGGGGATTTCTCGGATTTCTCTATTCTCGAAAGGTAGCCTTTTGTAAAGCCGGTTTGTTTGGACAGCTGTTCGAGAGTAAAATTCTTGCTGATTCGAGAAGCCTTGATCCTCTTGCCGATTTCCGATTCAATGAAGAGAGTTTTTTGTATCATTATTGTATTCGCGACTAATCAATAAAATTAAAATAACGTTGGAAAAGGAGTTCCAGGCAAAGGCAAGGATAGGACCCTTCAGCTTAGTTGCATATTCGTAAACTCTGGTCAAGAGCCATTTTTGGCCGAATTCCCTTATCCTTTCGATAGGTTGTCTTTAAAATACGGAGTCCTGACGAGCCAGAACACCGGGACCGGGGCTATGATAAAAGGACAGCCGTTAAAATTCTCAGGAGTCATGATACCGGCTTCCGGGGACATCAAGCCCTTCCAGATTAAAAATCAACTTTATCAAGCCCTTTCAATCCCAGGATCTCCCTGGCTTCATCCGGAGAGGCCAACTCCAGTCCTATCTCTCTTGCAATGGTTGAAATCTTATTTACCTGGTCGGCGCTGCTTTTGGCCAGGACTCCTTTCGAGACGTAAAGACTATCCTCGAGGCCTACGCGGGCGTGGCCTCCCAGGATGAGGGAGCCCGTGCACATGGGTATCTGATGCCGGCCGGCGGCGCAGACGGAGAACTGGAAGTCCCCGATCTGGCTTCGCGCCGTATTCACCAGAAAGATGAGGTTTTCCAGGGTGGCGGGTATGCCGCCGAGGATGCCCAGGACGAACTGCAGATATACCGGTCTTTTGGCGATGCCTTCCTTCAAGAGAAAAGCCAGGTTGTTGACCATGCCGACATCATAAATCTCGAACTCGGGCCTGGCCCCGTTGGCATAAATGATTTCCAGGAACTGGCGCATGGTTTTGAAGGTGTTCGGGAAAATCAAATCTTCCGTCGCGTCGAGGTAAGGCTTTTCCCAGTCGTATTTCCACTGAGGGATATTGCCCGTGACATGAAAGAGAGCAAAATTGAGGGACCCGGCGTTTAAAGAGGTCAATTCCGGCTTGAGGGTCGACGCGACCCGGGCCCGGTTTTCTATGGGTTCGCCCAGCTTTCCTCCCGTGGTAAAGCACAGGATGATGTCGCAACGGCGTTTCACGTCTTCGGCGATCTGCCGGTAAATGTCTTGATCGGCATTGGGCATGCCTGTCTCGGGATCTCTCACATGCACATGGGCCACGGCGGCGCCGGCTTCATGGACCCGAACGGCTTCATCGGCCAACTGCCCGGGAGTGATCGGCAGATAAGGGGACATGCTCGGAGTGTGGACCGCGCCCGTCAACGCGGCGGTAATGATTCTCTTGGTCATGCGGTTTCATTCCTCTTCATTTTTCTCTTTGTTGTCGTTGCGGTATATCTCGAATTCCAGGACGAAATCATCCACCATTTCTTCCAGAGGATAGTGTATTTTCAAACCCCACTCGGACCGCGCACGCTCGTCGTTGATTCTGAGGGTGGCGAGTTCGCGCAGCAGGTCCGCCACGACCGGATTCGGCTGAAACGAGAGCCGGGCGCCGGGCACGCGCTCCTCGACGATTTCCACCAGCCTGCGCGCGGAATAAGCGGGTGTGATGCCGGCCACATTGTAAACCCGCGTCTGAATCTTTTCGGGAGCAGCCGCGGAAAGATCCAAAAGGAGCCTTGATTGTGGTGAATCCCAGGTGAATATCCGGTCGCGTGATGCTGAGCCCATCGTCTCCCCCGGTAACGGCGTTCCATTTTGTGGCTACAGCGTAAAAAAGTGCGTTAAAAGCCAGGGTGAGCAGTGCGAAGTAGGCCCCTTTGTGCCGGAGAAGAAAGCCTCCGGTCACAAAGCCCACCAGCGTGGTGCCCAGGATCGCCAACAGAATCGCGCCCCAGACGGGAAGGCCGGGATGTGGATCAAAGATACGGCCACGGTGAAGGCGCCTGTTCCGAAAAACATGGCGTGGCCGAAGGATAAAAGGCCGGCATAACCTAACAAAAGATTGTAGCTGACGGCAAAGAGGCCAAATATGATGATCTCCGTCAGCATGTACACGTGATATTCCTTGAGGACCAGCGGCGCCAGAAAGCCCAGCAGGAAGAGGACGGCAATATAGGGATATATGGTTTTCCGCGAGGTCATTGTTTTTCCCCAAACAGTCCTGAGGGTTTTACGATAAGGACGAGCGCCATGAGCAAATAAACAAGGGCCAGTGAAAGCTTGGGGAATAGCAATACCCCGAAAGACTGCAATTCGCCTATGAGAAGCGAAGCAACAACAGCGCCCCCCAGGCTGCCGAAGCCGCCCGCCACGATGACTACAAATGAAACCTGTTGCATAACCGGAAAACGATGGAACATTGTTATTAGTCACGATATTTAAGGCTGTTATGTTTGCTGCCCCAAAATTTATCACGGCATATGTTTCCTGTTGAACAACAAAATACAGCCTTTCGTGAACCACGTCAAGGGATTTTTCATGGGACGAGACGTTTTTTTGGTTTGGAACCGTGTCCGGCAATTGAAGCGATTACGGATGCCGCATGTTTCCTATTCAGCAAATCCGTTGGCGGTTTCGCGGAAAAGCAGCGAAAGATATTTTATCCGTACAACCAAGATAATACTGTAACTAATTGAAAGTTAGCGTAATATTCTGAAAAATTATGAGAAACTCCAGAAAAATAAATCTTGACAAAAGTTTACGAGTATGCAACAAAGTTGTCCGATTGTGTTTATCATCGTTTCTTATCACCCTTTAAAATTAGCTTAATTCTGTTGATAAACCGTGTATACAATGATGAAATAAAAGTCTCTTTTCGCTGAGTCGGAAATCGCCGGAAGAATGAAGGCTTTTCAAATGAAACAGAGATTTCCGCTCAAACGGCCGGCCAAGCAAGCCGACTTAAAAGGAGATTTCCTTCCATAGAGGCGGTCCCGCCTGCTGGCTCGCCGCCGTCCCGACCCCAAATTCCGCGTCAGATTCGGGTCGGGGTGCGTTGGCACAGATCAGGCGCCGGGAGACATTGGGACCGCCATACATGCCGGGAAAGGAGGTGAGGCGCAGGCGTATCGGTCTCCGGTTATTTCTTCTGTCGATCTACCGTACGAATCTTATCTTTGAGGTCTCAAGGAGGTTGAAATGAAAATGGCAAAGAGGGTGTTCCGGCTTTTCATGATTATGTGCTGCGTGGGTCTGTTCTGTCAGTCCTGGGCCTTGGCTGCAAACGCCAGTTTCGACGTGAGCAAGATGGGGGGTATGTCGGACTTTGATCCGGCCAACCCGATAATTCCCACCGGCGATACCATCAAGATCGCGGTGGTCGCCTCCTATTCCGGGCCCGCCGCCCTGTTGGGGAAGGTCTACTTTGCCGCCGTGCAGTTCGTTGCCCAGGACATCAACAAGCGTGGCGGCATCACGGTGGACGGGAAAAAGAAGCTCATCCAGGTCATACAGGCCGACCACCAGGGCAAGGTCCCTATCTGCAAACAGGTCTGTGAACAGATGGTCCTCCAGGAGCATGTGAATGTGCTCTGGGGCACCAACGGCAGCCATCTCATGAAGGTCATCAACCAGGTCGCCAACAAGTACCATGTGATCGCTCTGTGCACCGCCGCCCTGTCCGATGAACTCTATGACGCCCAGAATTTCACGCGCTATTCCTTCATGACCACGTTTACCACCGATCAGATCGGCCGGGCCTTCGGCTACTACTATGGCCAGATACGGAAAAAAGAAAAGAAGTTCTACATCCTCGACCAGGACTACCTCTTCGGCCACCAGGCGGCGGAGGGGTTCAAACACGGCTTGAAAGAATTTTATCCCGAGGCTCAGATCGTCGGCGAAGATTACCACAAGCTGTTTTTGACCGACTTCGCTCCCTATCTGACCAAAATCAAGGCTTCCGGGGCAGAAGTCATCTTTACCGGCGACTGGGTTCCGGATGCGGCCAACTTCCTCAAGCAGGCCAGGCAGATGGGCATCGATCTGCCTTTTGCGAACATCTTTATGAACGGACCCGATTTCCTTTCTTCCGTCGGGATCGAGGCCACAAAAGGTCTGGTTCACGTCACCAATTTCGGCCGGACGGGGACGTACTTCAAAACCCCCGAACAGATCAAGTATTACAAGGCCTGGCACGATCAGTTCAAGAAGTGGAAAGCGCCCTATAACACGCCTCTTTGGGAGCACGGCGGTGGAGATTTCGGCACTTACCGGGCGGCCACCTACTGGCTGTTGAGCGTCATGGAAAGGGCAGCGAGCACCGACCCCGAAAAGATCATCAAGGTCTTCGAAGGGGACAGCTATGACTTCCTGGGCAAGGTCTACACGATGAGGGCCTGCGACCATAAAGTGATGCAGGATCTGCATATTGAAATCCTTGTGCCGCCCGCGGAACAGAAGCAGAGTTACAACATTGCTCCCTATTACTGGTTCAACACCTGTTCTTACACGGGCCCCTCAATCGAGATTCCGGCGGAGAAGATTCCACCGTTGGTGGATCCGAAGCTGTGCGGGAAGAAGTGAGGCCCTGCGAGCACAAGATCATCAAGGGACCGCATGAGGGCGCCGTTTCAGGATACCGGCGGAAAGGGTCCGGGTGTTCGTGGATCCGGAACTGCAAGGGAAACGGGCTCCATGTCTGACCGTTAACGCTAATCAGACGGCTTCGATCGCGCCCGGCCGGGCGCGTTCCCGCCTTGTTGCGGGAGCCACCCGGTCGAGCCGGATAATCAGGTGGGAGGAACCGTATATATGGATGCGACAACCGCGATGTATGTGGCTCAGGGCATACACGGACTCGCCTACGGAATGGTGCTCTTTCTGGTGGCGTCCGGCCTGACCTTGATCTTTGGCATGATGGGGATCCTGAACATCGCCCATGCCGCATTTTTCATGCTGGCCGCGTACTTCGGCTATCAGTTTGTGGCCTGGACCGGAAGCTTCTGGCTGGCGCTGCTCTTCGCGCCGGTGGCCACGGCTCTCGTGGGGCTCGTGGTGGAACGATATCTGCTCCGGGATGTCCATTCCATGGGACATCTCGCCGAATTGATCCTCACCATAGGAGTCATGTTCGTTATCATGGACGGGGTCAAGCTCATCTGGGGCAGCGAGAACCTTCCGCTCTCCGCTCCTCCTTCCCTCGAAGGGATCTTGGACCTTTGGGGCCTGGGGTACCCCATATACCGGCTGTTCCTCATCGGGCTGTCGACCTTTGTCCTTGGCTCTCTCGCCTTTGTCTTTTTCAAGACCCGGGTGGGCATGGTGGTGCGGGCGGCGGTCTCCGACGCGGACATGGTCAACTCGCTGGGAATCAATGTGCCGCTCCTGTTCATGTTCATCTTCGGGGCAGGCACCTGGCTCGCGGGGCTGGCGGGCGTGGCCATAGCCCCCATCCTGACCGTGTATCCCGGCCTGGCCAATCAGATGGGAATGGACGCATTTATTGTCGTGATCGTGGGGGGCTTCGGCAGCCTGGGCGGCGCCTTGCTGGTTTCCATCATCGTGGGGCTGCTTTCTTCGTATGGAGTCCAGTTCGTCAGTCAGCTTGCCCCGGTCCTGATGTTCATTTTCATGGCTATCGTGCTGGCAATCAAGCCCATGGGCCTTTTCGGGGAAAGGTAGAAACGATGAAGAGAAGAGTCAACTTGCTCCTATGGCTGGCCATCCTGATTGGACTCCTGCTCTACCCCCGGCTGTTCGGCATCTTTTACAGCAATCTGTTCGTGTCCTTTGCCATCTACGCCCTCTTCGCCGTCAGTTTCAACCTGCTTTTGGGCTACGCGGGTCTTTTCAGCTTCGGTCACGCCATGTACTTCGGCGCCGGAGCTTATTCGGCGGCCCTGGCCCTGACGCACATCGAAGGATGCCCGCTGCTTCTTGCGCTCCTGATCGGTATGATGGGATCGGTGGTCCTTTCCATGATCCTTGCCCCCATCGTAGCCAGGGTGTCGGGTGCGGCCTTTTCCATGCTGCATCTCGCCTTTGCCATGCTCATGAGCGTGTTGGCGCTGAAGCTGCGGGGGGTCACGGGGGGCGAGGATGGAATCGCCGGTTTTAACCTGCCGCCGCTCAATATTCCCGGAATTGTCTCCATAAACATGACCGATCCGTTGAATTTCTATTACTTTGCCGTGGCCGTCATCGGGCTGAGTCTCTGGCTCCTGTGGTTTCTGACCAAGACTCCCTTCGGCCAGTTGATGGTCGGCATTCGGAATAATGCCAAAAGGGTCGATTACATGGGATTCAAGGTGCCGCAGACCAAAGCGGTGGTCTATGCCTTCGCGTGCGGCGCCGCGGGGGTCGCGGGGGCCGTTTACGCCATGTTTAACGACCTCGTCTCCCCCGACAGCCTGTCCATTCTCAATTCCTTCACACCCTGTCTGATGACCATGGTGGGCGGCATCGGGAGCTTCTTCGGGCCGATATGCGGTTCGGCTATCTTTTCAGTCCTCGACCAGGTAACGACCCGTTACATCCAGCACGTCGAGCTGGTCATGGGGATACTCCTCATCCTCGTCATCAAGTTTTTCCCCATGGGCTTTACCGGGTTGTTCACTCTCGCGAAGGAGAAATGGCTGGTCAGGACGCCGGCGAAGACCGCCGCGCCGGCGGCGAGCGCCATGGAGGAGCATTCATGAATATCCTGGAGACAAAAAGCCTCTATCACGACTTCAAGGGGTTGCAGGTCCTGTTCGATGTGAACCTGGCCATCAGGGAGGGGGAACGGCACGCTATCATCGGGCCCAACGGCGCGGGAAAGACGACCCTTTTCAATGTGATCACCGGGACCTACACTCCCAGCAAAGGGGGAGTCTTTTTCAAAGGCAGGGATGTCACCGGTTCACATCCGAACGAACTGGTGCGCCTGGGCATGGGGCGTTCGTTTCAGATCACCAGCACCTTCGACAACCTGACGCCCTTTCAGAATATCCGCATCGGTGTCATGTCGAGGATGGGAATCCGTTTCAATATGTTTCGAAACGTCGACAAGCTCGACGTCCTGACCCGGGATACGGACGAAATTCTGAAACGGCTTAACCTCCATGGCGAACGGGACGTTCCCGCCGGGACTCTTTCCTACGGCAAACACCGCTCGCTGGAGATCGGTATGGCGCTGGCCACCAATCCCGAACTGGTCATGCTCGATGAACCCACGGCCGGGATGAGCAAGGACGAAACCCACACGGCCGTGGAACTCATCAGGGATCTCACCGAAGGGAAAACCATGGTCATTATCGAACACGACATGGACGTGGTATTCTCTCTTGCCGGCCGCATCACGGTTCTCAACTACGGCACCATCCTCACTGTGGGAGAGCCTCAGGAGATCAGGGAGAACCAGGCGGTAAAAGATGCTTACCTCGGTGACATGGATGACATGGAGGAGGGCTGATCATGCTGCTGGAAGCAAAAGACCTCAACACCTATTACGGTGAGAGCCATGTGCTGCAGGGTGTCTCCCTAATGATCGACGAAGGAGAGAGGGTCGCCCTCCTGGGACGGAACGGGATGGGAAAGAGCACCACTCTCAAGAGCATCATGGGATTGGTCAAGCCGAGATCCGGGAGAGTTATCTTCCGGAACAAGGAGATCACGCGATTTCCTCCCTACAAGACGGCCCGGGCCGGTATCGGCTATGTCCCGGAGGAGAGGCGGATCTTTCCGATCCTGTCCGTGGAGCAGAACCTCGCCATGGGCATAAAGGGCGGAAAGATCGATACCAATAATCCCGATGCGTGGACCATGAAGAGGATATACAGCCACTTTCCCTCCCTGGAGTCCCGACGGGGCAATAAGGGCGCACACCTTTCAGGTGGCGAGCAGCAAATGCTTGCCATCGGCCGGTCCCTCATGGGCAATCCGGACTTGATCCTGGTTGATGAACCCACGGAGGGCCTCGCACCCATGCTGGTCAAAGAGGTCCGGGACATCCTCAAGGACATCAGCGAGACAGGGGTTTCCATCCTGTTCGTGGAGCATAACCTCAAAATGGCTCTGTCGCTGGCGCAACGCGTCTATCTCATGGGGAAGGCAGTCGTGGCCTACAGTGGAAGCGTCGAAGATCTCAAGGCCCGTCCGGACCTTCGGGAAAAATACCTGGAGGTCTAAGGGCTAACTCCAGCCGGGAATGGATTTTGAGAATAGGTGCATCCTACGATTTCCCCATGGCATCCGAATTTTCTCCAGGACCCTCGATCATATTCTCTATGGGTGAGAACATGCCGGATATGAATTCGATGCGTATTATGGTGTATGGCTGCAATCAAAGGGACTTTATTGCCTCCAATATGGTCGTCCGGGGTCGGGCCGCAGCAACATGCGTATATTCAGCTAATTACATCCCAAAAATAGGTGCTTTTAGGGGCTATATCATCCTTTTCGGCTCCAAAAAGGGAGATATAGTGAGCAGTTTCCTCCCGGAGCTGATACCCTCCACCACCTTCCATGACACGCCTGCCTTTTGCTCTTAAGCCCAAGAGTGTCTTCACGTTCTCTACAAAAGACCGGCTACCAATGGCGATACTGCCCGTCCATTCATCACGACGGATTTCGGCTCCACTTCCCGGGTATTCCTCGATCCATCCTCTGTGGCTGTTTCTCAGCTCATCGTATGATCCCACCCCAAACAATTCCCGGAGTCTATCATAATCAATCAAAATGTTCTTCCTTCGGGGCTCCTGGATCTCATTGTGGCCGCTGAATGACCACATTGATGGATGGTTGACGACTCCGGCGCGTACCATATTCGTATCTATATAGACCATACACCGTGCGAGATGATCACCGCTTTCCACAGATGTGGCATGATAACGATCTTCCCAATAGGCTCCTTTTCGATTCTTCCTCTGATTGTATTCCTGCCCCGTTCTTCCGGCTACCAACTGCATTGACTTGGGAATCACGTCTTTTTCCCCGGTATCGACAACAA